>CAUTOZ010000006.1:0-37802 GCA_963539635.1 uncultured Treponema sp. | reverse complement strand
GAAAAAAAGCGGAGACATTGTCCGTTTACAAGTATATGTGGAAAACTTTCAAGACTCAAAAGATCTGTAAACAGTCTGTTTGTAAAAAATCCGCCGGAGAATTACACTTTCGGCGGATTTTTTTTGCATACATCGTTTTAATCTGATGGGAGGAGGGGCGGCGGCGCAATCATCGTTTCCGCACGGAAATGTCAGTTTATTGCGGAACTTAGTTTTTCGTGCCGCAAATGAAATTTTCCTCTAGAAAATCGCTAAAACGTAAAAATATAGTTCGACACGGCACAAGCCTCGTCTGTCAGCTTTTGTTGCACGCGTTTATTCTGACAAAATACGAATGGCGGCGTCAATGACTTCTGCAGTCTTTTCGGGAGCGGCGCTTAAAATGACAGCGGGTTCGGGAATACCGCGGAACGAATCGGGAAGCGGTGCGTCTTTTACCGCTGGAAACATAAACTGTGTTTCGGGTAAAAGCGCCTGCGCTTGGTCAGTCAGCATAAAGTCAATAAATTTTTTTGCGTTGACCGGATGCGGCGCGTTTTTTACCAGTCCCATGCCTTCCGTCTGCAAAATATGCCCTTCAGGAAAGATGAGCGGCTGAAACTTTTCAGTTTTGTCATAGAGCCGGTGCGCGGCAAGGCTCGTCGTATATGAAACGACCAGCGGCGCCTCTCCGGAAGTAAAAAGAGCATATCCTGCGCTCCAGCCGGGACTCATCGTCAAAATATTCGGCTTTATGCGCACCCAGTACTCAAGTCCGCCGTCGCCGTAAACTGCGTCAATCCATGAAAAAAATCCGAGACCGGGCGTACTCGTCCGCGGATCCATAATGACAATCTGCTTGGTAAATCGCTCAGAAGTCAAATCCTCAAGATTGGAGGGTGCGGGAATACCGGATTCCGTATTGTACATGAACGCAAAATAACCGTAGTCAAACGGCGTCAGCAGTCCATCATCTCCGAATGCTGCCGCAGAATCGGGATTGAGCCGTTCCGCTCCGTGTGCTGCATATGGTTCAAGCACTCCAAATTTCCGCGCAGACGGCAGCAATTGGTTATCGATGCCAAGCAGGACGTCAGCCTGCGGGCGGCTTTTTTCCGCAGCTGCCTTTGCCAAAACTGCGCCTCCGTCTTCGCAGGTAACAAGATTGACCTTGCAGCCTGACTCCTTTTCAAAAAGTGCCGCAATTTTCGGTCCTGCACCCCATTCGGCAGTAAACGAATCGTAAGCGTATATCGTTACTTCATTCTCCACAGCGGCGCGCTTGCAGGATGCGAACGACGCAGACACAATCAAAAAAACAGGAAATAAAATAAGAAGATGATGTTTCATACTTCCTCCGCCGGCATTATCCGGATCAGGTGTTGAAGACTCGTACGAATCTCCTCGGGTATTCTCTCAGCCTTGCCTTTCGATTGTCGTATATCGGACAGCAAAGCACCCCGGTGATTTTGATACTAACAAAAAGGGCGGACTGTGTAAACGGGCAGAAAAAAATGTTTGAACAGGGGACAGAAGCGCCGACCGCACATGATTTACTGGCGCAAGACTTGAAGGTAAGGGGTATTCTCTGAATAAAAGGGAAAACACGTTTGAATGTATAGAACGTAGTTACCTCCTATTGAGGTATCTTTGCAGCGTCAATGGACTTTGTAGAGCGGCGCAGACGGCAAGAAATCCTTTTGCAGACAAATTGACTTGTCTTTCATCGCAAGTTTTGCCCGACAGTAAAACGTTGTTTTACGACTCTGAGCGTACATTATTTGCCGGACGGCTGTGGGCAGTAATGCTGCTGACTTTGACACTGCGCTGTAACCAAGAAGTTGGTTTTCCGTCTGTCCGCAAACTTGTTGCGAGCGGGAAAAAGGTTTCATCGTTCAAACGTTATTCGCCGTCCGCCGAACTCTGTTTGTTGCTCCCAAACTTCGTTCTATCATTTAACTGCTGCTTGCTGTTTCCGAACTGTGTTTCAGCAGTCAAACCTTGTTGATTGTCTGAACGGTGTTTGCCGCCCCTGAACTATGTTACATCGTCCAAACACCGTATGCTGTCTAGAAACTTTGTTTCATCGTTGAAGCCGCGTCTGCCGCACCGAGCGCCGTTTTGTCGCCTAAGCGCTGTTTGCCGTCTTCGAACTGCATTACGTCGCCCAAACTCCAGTTGCCGTCTGGAAACTTCGTTTCATCGTTCAAACGCTGCTTGTTGCTTTCAAACTGTATTTCATCAGATAAATGTCGCTTGTTGTCTTGAATACAGTTTCGTCGCTTAAACTCAGGTACTGCTATTTAAGCCGTGTCTGCCGCTTCCGTCATTCAAACGTTATTGCCGCCCGCCGAACAGTCTTGTGCCGTTCAAACATCGTTCTCCGCCGCTGACCACTACCACAGTCCCATACAATGCTGCATTACTAAACTGACGGCAGTTATTGCAATCCAGCATACGGCGCCGAGGAAAAGCGGTTTGCCGCCGGTCTTAATAAGTTTTACGATGTCGCTGTTCAGTCCGACGGCAGCCATTGCGGCAACAATTAAAAACTTGCTTGTCGTTTTCAGCGGATTGAACACCATCCCGCTCATGCCGAATTTCAGCGCAATTGTTGTGATGAGAGACGCGGCAATAAAATAAAGAATGAAAAACGGAAAGATTTTTTTTAGGTCAACTGCTTTGCCAGCCGCTCCGCTTTTTTTTGCTGCGCGGGTTCTGATGAGAGCCAGTACAAATGTAATCGGAATGATTGCAAGCGTCCGCGTCAATTTGACCGTAACCGCTTTATCGAGCGTTTGCGTGCCCAAATTCCACATGCCGTCCCACGTGGAGGCGGCTGCGGTTACGGACGACGTATCGTTCACTGCCGTTCCTGCAAAAATTCCGAATGCGTCGCCTGTCGTTGTGTCGAATCCGACGAGTTTTCCGAAAATTGGAAAGATGACTGCCGCAAGTACATTAAAAAAGAAGATAACCGATATTGCCTGCGCGACTTCTTCATCGTTTGCGTCGATAACGGGAGCCGTTGCAGCAACTGCTGAGCCGCCGCAAATAGACGAGCCGACGCCGACAAGCGTTGAAATATTCTGAGGCATTTTGAGCGCTCGCTGCAGGACGAATGCCGTTACAAGCGAAGCGGTAATCGTGCATATTATAATAGGAAGAGATTGCTTTCCGGTTTTCAAAATGACTGTATAGTCCAGTCCGAATCCCAAAAGAATGACTGCCCATTGCAGCACTTTTTTTGAAACAAACTTAATGCCTGCGTCCGCCGCCCCTTTATTTTTCCAAAAGACAGTAACAAGCATTCCGCTTAAGATTGCGATAACCGCCCCGCCGATGACGGGAAGCCGTTTTCCTAAAAACCATGACGGCACTGCGATTGCCGCGCACAGCGCAATCCCCAGTCCGTTTTTTTTGATAAAATTCATACGTACCTCGATGTAAAAAAATGTTATGCAGACAGAGTATAGCGATTTGTAAACGGCATGGTAAAGAAGCGGCTGTTATCCGGACTTTTTTAATTTCTCAAAAAGTCTGAATGTCCGGTAAAGACAACTTGCTCCGGAAACGGTTTTCCGCTAGAGTTTTGAAAAGAGGAAATATAATCGCCGTTGCTGATTTTTGATTCGTGCGGAAGATTTAATAGCCCGATGCTTGCGTCAAGGTTGTTGATTAGGCGGAAGAATTACAAGCCGGTTAATTAAAAGTCAAGTTTTTATAGGAGAATTCAGATGAGTTTTTTGGATAATTTTAGAAATCCGTCAGGATTTATCGGTAAATTGATTGTCGCAGGAATGAATACAGGACACACGCGCATGGCGGAATGGGGTTTTTCTCATTTGGATGGAAAAATTGCAGGAAGCGGTCTTGATATCGGCTGCGGAGGAGGCGCGAATGTTAAGCGCTTGCTTGAACGCGGCTGTCAAAAGGCAGTCGGCGTGGATTATTCGGCTGTGAGCGTTTTGCAATCGGTAAAATTCAATAAAAAATTTATGGAACAAGGACGCTGCCGCATAGTGAATGCAAACGTTTCTTCCCTGCCGTTTGAAAATGATGAGTTTGATATTGCAACGGCGTTTGAAACCGTCTACTTTTGGCCTGAAATAGAAAGCGCATTTCAAGAAGTGTTCCGCGTGCTCAAAAAAGGCGCGCTCTTTTTTATCTGCAATGAAGTGGACGGTCTTCATAAAGGCGATGAAAAATGGTCAAAAAGAATCGGCGGCATGAAGATTTATACCGGTGAACAGTTAAGCATGCTGCTTTCTTCAGCAGGTTTCAACGATATACAAACCGACTCGCTTTTTGAGAAACGGTATTTGTGCATAAGCGCGCGGAAGTAAGATGGGGGTGAGAAGAATAACTGAATATGCTCCTAACGCCTTTCAAGTCCTTTTGTGCCAAAACTTGACAGCTTTCCGTAGAGAATGTAAAGTCCCGCCATGTTTGACAGAATTAAATACAAGAAATTTGCGCGTCTCCAATTAAAAGGACGCTGGACTGTTCCGGTTTTGGTTATGCTGTTGTATGAAGTCATAATAATCCTTTTGAAGCTTCCGCAGTATAAAAACATATTTATTGCGCTTGGCAATCCAGGAACGTTTGCAGAGACGTATAGCGCGCTCGCTGCGGCAGACAGTTCTGCAAATGCAGTCGGTCTTTCCGCATTAACAATCGTTGTTCAATTGCTCAGCGTGTTTGTTTTAGCAGCCGCACAAATATATGTGTACATCAAAATGTCGCGGAGTCCTGAGCCGGTTTATTTTTCGGATTTTGTTGAAGGACTTTCGTTATGGAGGCGTGGAATTTTTGCGGGGCTTTTGGTTTTTTTAAAAATATTTTTGTGGTCACTTCTTTTTTTCATTCCCGGAATTATAAAAACTTATGCATATTCGCAGACTTTTTTTCTTGTTGTCGAATATCCTAAACTTTCAATCCGCAAAGCAATCCGCGTCAGTCAAGAAATTACAAAGGGACACAAACTCGATATTTTCGTAACGCAGATGAGTTTTCTCGGCTGGTCGATTCTTGCCGTATTAACTGCGGGTATCGGCTTTTTGTGGCTCCTGCCATATTATTACATGACGATGACTAACGTCTTTCACGCGATTTTACAAGAAGCGGTAACCGCCGGCAGGATAACGGCGGAAGATTTGGCGGGCTAACCGTTCCGAGGATTTTGTAATGAACAACAAAAAGAATAGAACGGGCTTTGTCGTCCTGTTTGTGCTTATTGCGGCGGCAATTTTTTTCGGCATTCGCAATACGGTTTCGATGGTTTCTTCTATTAAGACGACTGTAAACGTCAATAACGAAAATCCTGTTTCCATTTTAAAATCCGTTAAGTCGGTAACGCGCAAGACTGGTAATTACATTGCGGCGCTCTACATCAGGGGCGTTATTGAAGATGCCAATATGACGTACAATCAAGACTGGCTCCTTTCGACAATCGAGGATTTGAAAAACGACGACGGCAACAAAGGAATTGCAATTTTTATCGATTCGCCGGGCGGCGGCGTGTATGAATCCGACGAAACCTACCTTGCCCTGCAGGAGTACCGTACGACAGGCAGACCCATTTATGTCTATCAGGGAACGCTTGCGGCATCCGGCGGCTATTATATTTCCTGTGCAGGAAACAAGATATACGCAAACCGCAATACACTGACCGGCTCAATCGGCATTATTATGGGCACGTCTCTTGACTTGACGGAGCTTATGGAAAAACTCGGCATAAAATCCCAGACTATCACATCCGGCAGAAACAAAAATATGTTCAATTACAACCAGCCCCTCACCGATGAGCAAAAAAGCATTATGCAGTCGATTGCCGACGAAGCCTACGAGCAGTTTACGTCGATTGTTTCATCGAACAGAAATATTCCTATCGACGAAGTAAAAGCGCTTGCGGACGGAAGAATTTATACTGCAAAACAGGCGTTGAAACTTAATCTTGTAGACGTAATCGGGACATGGGACGGTATGCTTGACGATATGGCGGACGACTGTTTTGACGGCACGCACTACGATGTCCGCGATTTTGAATACAGCCGGAAACAAACCCTCCGCGATTACATTATAAACGGTGTTTTCGGCGGCAATCCTGTTTCTGCCGTGTGGAATTCCCGTCGCTTCGACCGCCTTTTATCGGAAGCAATGCTCCGCTATCCCGCCTATCTTTACGGCGGCTTTTAAGAAAGTTGTCACGTGCGGGACTGCCGCGTTTGCTTGCAGTCCCCTATGCATATTTGCAGTGATTTGCAGCCGCCGGCTGCGACGGCGCATTTTCCTTGCATATCAACTTTGCCGCTTGTTTTTCTCTCACACATGCAGAACCTATTTCCCTCCAGAACTCGCAGCAGACGGCAATTTCATTAAGTCGTTCAAGCAATGCTCTCCTCCGCCTGCGTCGTTCTCTGCTTTCGCTGTCAGTGAGACCGCTTTTCTGCTTTAGCAAATTGGAACGAATGGCAGCACCGTTAAATCATTCAGACTTCCTTCTCTGCCGTCCTCTGTCCCTAAAACTTTATTTCCGCCAATTCATTTTCCATCCTTTTTCTAGACCGGTTTTTGTCGCGAGTTTTTCGTAAGAAAAACTTGCAGCGGCCGGCAATTCCATTAAGTCTTTCAAGCAATGCTCTCCTCCGCCTGCGTCGTTCTCTGCTTTTACTGTCAGTGAGACCGCTTTTCTGCCAATTTGCTATTAGCAAATTGGAACGAATGGCAGCACCGTTAAATCCTTAAAATACCGTTCTTTGCCATTCGCCTTGACTAAACACCTGCATACCGTAAAATACGCACGCATGAGCAAATATATTTTGGTAACAAGCGGAGTGTGTTCAAGTCTTGGCAAGGGAGTTGCATCAGCAGCGCTCGGAAGTCTTATCGAAGGCAGCGGGCTGAAAGCGGCGATGATAAAATGCGACCCGTACATCAACATCGACGCGGGAAATATCAGTCCGTACCAGCACGGCGAAGTGTATGTTACCGAAGACGGCGCGGAAACGGACCTTGATTTAGGAAATTTTTCGCGCTTTACGAGCGCGAATATCACAAGCGATAACTGCATTACCATTGGAAAAGTATACGAACGCGTCATTCAAAACGAGCGGGCGGGACGGTACAACGGACGCGCAGTTCAAGTCATTCCGCATATTACGGACGAAATTAAACGGCGGATTTTATACGTCGGCTCAAAAACGGGAGCAGACGTCATCATCGTTGAAATCGGAGGGACTGTCGGCGATATTGAAACTATTCCGTTTTTGGAAGCCGCTCGTCAGCTCATTCATGAACTTGCGCAGGAAGATATTTGCTCCGTTCACCTGACGCTCATGCCGGTCATCACGGGCGGCGAATTAAAATCAAAGCCGACGCAGCATTCGGTTAAGCAGTTACAGGAAGCAGGAATCCAGCCCGACATTCTTTTATGCCGCTGTGAAAAAAAACTAGATGCTTCGATGCGGAAAAAACTTGCGCTTTTTTGCAATGTTCCGTCGGACGCGGTTTTTACGTCTGAGGACGTCGAAAAGACAATTTATGAACTGCCGGTTCTCTATCATAAACAGGGAATAGATGCGCATATATTAAAAAAACTTGCGCTGAAAGTTGAAAGCACGTCCGTGCGTCAATGGTCGTCTTTTCTTTCCAAACTGAATAATCCGGCTTGCAAAGTTACAATCGCGATGGTCGGCAAAAAAGACTATCTTGACGAATGCTTTAAGTCCGTAAAGGAATCGCTTTTTCATGCAGCGGTAACGTCGTTCGGCGCGGAACTTTCTATAAAAAAAATCGACGCGGAAACGCTCGAAGAAGCTGAAAATCCGAAAAGTTATTTTGAAGGAATCGACGGTATCGTTATTCCGGGCAACTACGGTCAGCGCGGATTTTTGGGGCTGTTGTATACGGTACGCCTTGCGCGTGAAAACGATATTCCCTATCTTGGAATCGATCTTGGTATGCAGCTTATGGCAATTGAAACAGCGCGGACGCTTTTAGACTGGAAAGATGCCGACAGCACGGAGTTCATTCAAACGTCGGGGCACGCGCTCATTAGTCTGCCCGAAGAACAAGGCGGTTTGAATGCCGGCGGGCTTATGCAGCTCGGTGCGGGCACCGTCAACATTGCCAAGGGGAGCAGACTGCATTCGGCATACAAAAAAATGAGCGTGGTGGAGCGGCACCGCAACAAATACACATTTGACCGCCGCTACGTCGCGGATATTGAAGAAAAGGGTCTTGCGATGACGGCTGTTTCCGAAATGGATATGCGTGCAGAAGCGTTTGAATGGACTGCATGCCGGTGGGGTGTGGGCGTTCAATTTCATCCGGAATTTACGTCGCGTCCTGCAAAGCCGCATCCGCTGTTTACCGCGTTCATCGGCGCGTGCTTGAACAAATAATACGATGAAAAAAACGCGCCTATTCCTGCTGATTTTACTGTTCGTCGTGTACGGCTGCTCTCTTAAATATGGAACGCCTGCATATGACGAGCAAAATGTCCCCGAATTCTCGTTTGACAACGTACAATTCAACCGCTTTGAAGAAGGAAAGATTACGATGTCGCTTGAAGCGGCGCGGCTTGAGCAATATAAAGACGGAAAAACAACCTGCGCCAAAAATATTGACTTCAAATTGATTGACGAAAACGGAAAAATCTCGACGGAAGGTTCGTGCAACCTTATTTTTGCCGACAGCGAGGCGGAAAAATACGTTCTCTATGATAATATAGAATTGCACACCGTAAAAGACGATATTACCGTCAGCGCGGATACAATCAAATGGAACGGCAAGTCGGAACAGCTTACAAGCGGCAGAAATGACACGGTAACGATAAAAAAAGGAAACACCGCGATGGTCGGAAGCGGATTTTCGGCAAGCGGCGTAAGTCGAAGTTTTGCGTTTACGGGCGTCGTTACTGGAGAAGCGCATACCGACGACGGCATAGAAAATACAGCGGCAGAAAGCATGACTGGAAATGCCGCGCCGACAGGTGAAAGCGGTTTTGCCGGAGAGGAACGCGCGCAATGAAGCGGACGATGGTTTGGCGTTTCTGCCGCTGCGCGTGTGCAGTCAGCCTTGGTCTTGTGTGTGCGGCGCCGCTTTTTGCAGAAAAAATTTCGTTTTCCGCAGGCAGCATGAAAGGCAGAGTCGGTGACAAATCCGACACGACGGAACTGAGCGGCGGCGCATACGTTTTAACCGAGTCGATGGAAATTTCCGCAGATTCAATAAAGATGAGCGGCAAAGATTTTCGTTTTATCGAAGCGTCCGGCACGGTAAAAGGCAAAAATACCGAAGCAGAGTTGGAATTTGAATGCGGCTCGCTCAAATACGACCGTGAAACAAAAGTCGCGGAACTTTTTAATTCAGTGAGCCTCACGGATGTAAAAAACGACGTTACGGCGACCGCACAGATGATTGAATACAATCAAACGTCCGATGTAGCGCTCCTGCAGATGGAAATTGAACTCAAGCAAAAGGATAATGTGTGCAAGGGCGCGTACGCGGTTTACCGCAAAAAAGACCAAATGCTTGAATTGAGCGGTAATGCGCAAATAAAACAAGGCGATGATTCATTTCGTGCGCAGGAAATAACGCTGAATTTGGATTCGCAGGAAATAACGCTGGACGGGCGCGTAAAAGGTTCGGTTGTAGACGAGCGCAAGACGGAAAAACATGGTGATGAGACGGAGCAGATAGAAGGCTCGGCGGAAAACGGCGCAGAAGAAGAGGCGGAAGCAAACGCTGACGGCGCTGGACAACACGAACTTGCGGATGAAAAATCTGCCGATACGAAAAAAAACTCTGCGGCAAACGATAGCGCTGAAAATACGGAGAGCGGAATAAAGGCGGCGGCAGATAAAGGAAGCAAAAGCGGCGGACAAAAAACGCAGTCCGGCCTGCCGGAAAAAGCTGACGCTTTTGTGAAAGCCGCGATGAAAAATCAAAAATCGTCCGCAAAGTCAAAAAAAGGAAAAAAATAAAATGCCGGATAAAAATGGTATGCCGCATGATATAAACGCAGGATACGCCCCCGCACCGCAAGAGTTTTTAGATGCGGAGGTAAACGCATTCGGTACGGAAACGGAGCAGATTGACAGTCGGGACGGAATGACAGAAACGTCCGGCAATGCGACGGCGGCAAACATCGACGGCATACAAAGCGGGACTGCGGGAGACAAGGCCGCTGGTGCGGAAGAAAAATCTGCGGCAAACAATGATGCTGTAAATTCGGAAAGCGGGGCAAAAGCGGGCGCGGCGAACACGAGCGCAGAAGAACGTTCCGGCATTCAAGAAAAAGCGAAAACCGTTCACACGCTGCGCGTTTCCAGTCTTTATAAAAGTTTTGGGCATAAAAAAGTTGTTCAGGGAATCGATTTTGTCATGCACAGCGGCGAAGTGCTCGGGCTTCTCGGTCCCAACGGCGCGGGAAAAACGACGACATTCTACATGATTGTAGGCTTTTACCGTCCGACAGTCGGCGAGATTTTCCTTGATGAAAACTGCATTACTGCCCTGCCCATGTACAAGCGTGCCCGTCTCGGTATTTCATATCTTCCGCAGGAGCCGTCCGTTTTCAAAAAACTGACGGTTGAAGAAAATATCTGGGCAATTCTTGAATCGCGTAAGGATTTAACGAAGTCTGAAAAACGTGCGCGCCTTGAAGAATTGATAGATGAGTTTGCAATCGCTCGCATTCGGAAACAGCCGGCGTTTACGCTTTCCGGCGGCGAGCGCAGGCGGACGGAAATTGCGCGCTCTCTTGCGATTGAGCCGAAATTCCTGCTGTTGGACGAGCCGTTCGCCGGTATTGACCCGATTGCAGTGGCAGACATCAAGGCGATGATTGGATTGCTTTCAAAGCGCGGAATCGGCATTCTCATCACCGACCACAACGTGCGCGATACGCTTGAAATTACGACACGCGCCATCATCGTCAGCACGGGGCAAATTATGATTCAAGGCTCGCGCGAAGAGATTTTAGCCTCTCCGCTTGCCCGCGAAGTGTACTTGGGAAAAGATTTTTCGATGTAGGGAGACTGCACAACGGGGACTTCCGCATTGCCAATTTTTTTTATTCGTGCGGAGGGTTTAATACCCCGACGCTCTGCGTCGTAACAAAGGGTATTAAACCCGACTGCAACCACCTTATGAGAACAACATACCCCGATGCTTTGCGTCGGGGTTGTTGATTCGTGCAGAGGGTTTTGTCTCTCGCTGCCTGCATCAGGGGATGTTGATTTCCTCAAATCAATCCAAAAACGCTGTTCGACTACCCTTTCGTCCCAGATTTCGTTTTCAAATACGCCGCCGTTTTTGAGTATCGACTTTGCCGAGGCGATGTTGGTTTTATCGCAGGTCATCAGTACTCGCTCTATTCCCAGTTTTTTGCATTCCTTTAACGCAAGCGCAACCATTTCCGTCGCGTATCCTTTGCGCCGCTGGCTCGGACGGATACCGTCGCCGATATGCCCGCCGGTACGCAGCAAGCCGGCATTTAACGAATGACGAATATCGACCGCACCGACGAAAATATTTTTGTCCGTATCCAAGCAAAACAGTACCGTATCCGGTACGAGGCCGTCAGCGGTTTCTGTTTTTATCTCCAAATGCTCAAGATAGTAATCAAAATCGTGAAAGTCGTTTCGGAAAAGCGCACGCGGAGAACGGTTGGTATTGCGCTCCGCAATGTCTTTTGTCCATTCCTCCATCATGTCGAAAAATTGCGCTTTGTAACGGCGCGACAACTTTACAAGTTCTATGTTCATTCGTATCGCTTCTCCTAAAACGACTTTGTGCGACGTGTATTCCGGCGGCTTTTATTTGCTGCGCGTTTTTTCCATGCCGACTCCGCCTCTAAGCAAACGGAGACGATTATACAGACGTTCCGCCTCCGCCGTATTCGGTGCGGGAGAGGCAATCAGCGCTTCCGCCTTGCGTATTGCAACGATAAAGTCTTTGCGTTCCTGACTTTCGGGCGTAAAGTAATCTTCTGTGCCGTGATAGTACGCGTCTTTCATTTTGCAAAGCATGACTTCAACCTTCAGCGCTTTTAGTCCGGGCTTTTCCGTGTGCGGAATATCAGAGTCGTCTTTGAGCGGGTCGGAAGGCGAGGGAGCGTTTCCGAGCTTTTGCAAATCGGTTCCGTTATACGTGAGGGAATACAGCGTCAAGGGCGAAGAATACGCTTGTTCCCAATCGACAAAATATATTTTTTCTGCTCCGAATGCGAGCCGGTGCAGTTTTGCATAAGATGGTGAACTATATTGCATATCTGCGGCGTACTTTTTTTGATAAAGCGTTTGAGCGTCTGTCCCGTCAAAACGACTTCGGCAAATGCTCATGTCCTTATATGAAAAATAATACCAATAGCCGTTGTGATAAAACGGCTCGCTTTTTTTATCGCCGCCGTGGAAAACGTACGCGCCGCTTTCGTAGCGGGTATTGACAGCGTTGGGAAGCCGCGGCTTGTATCGCTCATAGACAAGCGGATGATTGAGCGTCCCGTAAAACTGGTTATTGGACGTTAAAAAATGTTTACCGAGACACGACGAGCGTCCGTATTGTTCTGCCCATTCATAATCGTCCCATGTTGTATCGACGTTGTACCATTGTCCTTCAATCTGAATGCTGTTCCACATATGCGAAATCGTCTGCCCTGTGTATACAGCGCGTTCCTTTCCTTCAAGGCAGACCGACGCTATGCGAAGTCCGCGTAAGAGTTGCTGGTAAGACCGGCTGTAGTCTTCGCATACGCCTTTGCCGTCCAGAAGCGCACCGATTGGAGTACGCTGATACTGTGAGCCGGTATTTTCGCCGTAGACGACGTTTTTATCGAGTTCGCGGTACAGGGCGTAGGCGGCTTCCGCGTCCGACATACTTTCTTGGACGGCAGCGTAATAGCGCAGGAATGCCGCTGTCAATTTTTGAAAATCGCTTTCCGCGCCCGCAGCCTCCGTAAGATAGTCAATTTTATACAGCGCAACTTCATCTTCCGCTTCGGGCTTGTACGTATACGCAGGATCCGTGTACAACGGCAGATGAAAAAGAAAAACATTTTGCGATTCAAGATAGGCAAAAAAATCGCGGTATAAGGTCTTGTATTCAGGTTCTTCATTCGGTATGGACTTACAACTGATATGCAAGTCGCTGACATCAACTTCCTTTTCAAAGCGCATAACGGCATTCACCATCCGCTTAATAAATGTTCGCTGTTTTTCAGTTGTAAGGTGCGGCTCGTACGAGGGGGCGGAAGGCTCTGATGGAGTTTGCGTTGCGCCGCTGTCTGTTTCCGTTTGCGTCTGCCCGTTTTGACTTTGTGATGTTTTAGTGCCGGAGTTCGACTGCTTTTCAATCGGCTCTGAGCAGGAAAAAATTCCGCCTGCCAACGTAAGCGCAAAAATTCCTGTTATGGCTGTAGTCAATTTTTTCATGACTTCCTCGTTGTCTTCTATAGATACGTGAATATGTGTGTCGAAATTTATGCTTCGCCCGATATATACAAAAATACGTTTGCCGCGTCAACGGCGGGACTGTATACGATGAGAGGAAAAGCCGCAGAGAAGACTAAAACGCTGTGCGAGGTGTCTTGAGTCCTGATTTTCTTTTTATTTTATGCAATCATAGCGGCGAGGATTTTTTATGCAAAAAACGGAAGGAAAAAAACGTGCTGCCAACAACCGTACGCTTGTTTTAGAGCAGGAAGAGCGGGATGCGCTCAAAGCAAAACTTGTAACGGAAGAAGAGGCGGCGCACGGCGCAGACATTGTAAACAAAACGCTCAACGGGGACACGTTTCGTATGCTGGCGTATATCCCTGACGGTTTTGCGGACTTAATCATCATCGACCCGCCCTACAATTTGACAAAAAACTTTCATGGGCTGGAATTTAAGGCGCGGACGGCAGACCGTTACGACGAGTATCTTGAAACGTGGTTTCCTGTCGTTTGTAAAAAACTCAAAGCGGACGGCTCTCTGTATATGTGCGGGGACTGGAAAAGTACGGCTTCGCTCCAGCAGGCAATTGAAAAAGAGTTGACTATTCTCAATCGGATTACGTGGCAGCGGGAAAAGGGGCGCGGCGCACAGTCGAATTGGAAAAACGGAATGGAAGATATTTGGTTCGCCGTCAAAAATCCAAAAAATTATTATTTTGACTCGAACGCGGTGATGATAAAGCGGAAAGTTTTGGCGCCGTATACGGCAGACGGAAAACCGAAAGACTGGAGCGAAAGCGCGGACGGCAAATTCCGGCTGACCTATCCATCGAACTTTTGGGACGATATTTCTATTCCGTTTTGGTCTATGCCGGAAAATACCGACCATCCAACGCAAAAGTCTGAAAAATTATACGCAAAGTTGATTCTTGCCTCTTCAAAAGAAGGGGCGCTGGTATTCGACCCGTTTTTAGGCAGCGGGACGGCGAGCGTCGCTGCAAAAAAACTCGGACGCAGGTATTGCGGCATCGAAATAAACGAAGAATATTGCTTGTGGGCGGAAAAACGCCTTGAACGCGCCGAGACAGATAAAAGGATTCAAGGCTATGCGGACGGCGTTTTTTGGGAGCGGAACAGCTGCTGGCGGAAATAAATGGGGGAGAGGAGGGGGCATATATTCAAAAATGGCATTCTCCGTTGTCAGCCGCCCCCGGCAGAAATACCGGGTAGAAAATAAATCCTGCGGCTTCTCTCAAAACTTGTTTTCTGCCGGTTTTACCTTGAGGCAAAACTGAATCGAGCGCAAACTCTGTTAAATCTTTTCATCTTATTTCTTTGTTACCCGCAATTTTGCTTTCAGTAAAACGGCGGACGGGAATTCCGTTCCATCAGCTAAATGCTACTCTCCGCTGCCCGCCGTTTCGTTTCTGTCTGTCGCGTTTCCGCCTTTGTTCGCGCTGCCTGCGGCTTTGCCCCCTAAAAAGCCTGATATAATCGATTTGATATCAACGCCGGTCGCTTCCGCCGCGCCGTCGAAGATTTGGTTTGCAGTGCCGATGATGTCTTTCATCATTTTCGTGTTGTTGCCATCGCCGTACATGACGATTTTTTCGACTTTAGAAAGCGGCTCCGCGATGTGCTTGGCAAGTTCCGGCAGCGAATTAAAATACATTTCCAAAATTGCCGCTTCTCCCATTTTTTTCATAGCCTCTGCCTTTTTGTCGATTCCTTCCGCCTCGCTTAAAACTTTCGCCTTAACGCCCTCTGCTTCCGCAAGCGCTTTGAGTTTAATCGCCTCCGCTTCCGCCTGCCCGCGAGCCCGAATTCCTGCCGCTTCTTGTTCTGCCGTAAAGCGCGCCGCCTCCGCTTTTTTTGTTTCCTGATACGCTGCTGCTTCCGCCTGCGTCTTGAGCGCTTCCGCGCGTTTTGTCTCTTCGTATGCCGCCGCTTCCGCTTCTTTTTGCCGCTTGTACAGTCCCGCGTCCGCCTGCTGCTGGGCTTCAAACTTCGCCGCTTCAGCCTTTTTCTTTACCTGCGCGTTTAAGGCCTGCTCCGCCGCCTCCGCCTCTTTTTCTTTGAGAATGATGATTTGCTGCTGCTTGGCGATTTCTGCTTTGACCGTGTTTTCTTCAATCGTCTTGCGCTGTTCCTGTTTTTGAATCTCGCCTGCCGCCTCGGCTTCAGCCTTTTTTGAATCGCTGAGTTTTTTCAATTCCGACTGTTTGATGATAAGTTCGTTTTCGCGTTCAGCAATTTCTTGTTCCGCTTTGACTTTCGCTTCGTTGGCCTTGCTGTTTGCCGCCGCCTGCGCCATCGCAATATCGCGTTCTGCCTCAGCCCGCGCAATCTGCGCCGATTTCCGAATTTGCTCGATGTTGTCGATGCCGAGATTCATGATGACCGATTCATTGTCGGTGAAATTCTGCACATTGAATGAAATAATATCGAGTCCCATCGACGCTAAATCCGGTTCAGAATTATTTTTGACCAGTTCTGCAAATTTTTGCCGGTCGTTGACCATTTCTTGCAGCGTCATTTTGCCGACAATTTCGCGCATATTGCCTTCAAGCACTTCGCGTGCAATTTTTCCGATGGTCTCTCCGGGTAAGTTCAAAAAGTTCTTTGTCGCGTGTTCAAGTTTTTCCGGTTCAATTGAAATCTTGATATTTACAATTGCGTCAACCATGATATTGATATAGTCCGCTGTGGGGACGGATGAAGACGTTTTGACGTCAATCGGAATAAGTCCGAGCGCAAGGTGGTCTTTGCGCTCAAAAAACGGAATGCGCACTCCCGCCTGCCCGATTAAAAAGCGTTTATGCTTTTTAAGACCGGAAATGATAACCGCTTCATCGGGAGCCGCCTTAACGTAGCCCGTTACCACAATCAAAAGCAAAAGCGCTCCGACAAAAATCGATAATCCGTACAAAATCATGTTCATGACATTTCTCCGCACTCTAAAAAATTGCAGGAAGTCCTGCTGCCGGCATTGTACCGGCGCGGCATTTCCTGCATGGGCGGACTATAACTTTTTTTGCCCCTGCCTGCAATATTTTTTTATCGGGAGTGTTCTGTTTGTAAAGGTGCGCGTGAAAATGAGTTTAAGTCGTTTCAAACTTATTTTTCTGCCGCCTGCACCGAATCGTCCGTAAACATGCGTATCGACCGCGAACCTGCCGTCTTTTTTTTAAACGTCCGGTTTTTTGCTGACGCCGTTTACAAACGCACCGCCTATTCCTTCCGCGTTTTGAGGATTATTGCCGCCGCTTCGTCAAAACTGATATGCTCCGCTACTTTGCGCGTTAGAAGATTTTTGAGCGAAAGCGTGCCGTTTTTTGCGTCGTCGGAAGAAATCAATATGCCCCACGGAATGCGTTTTGCTTCTGCGAGCGCGTACTGCTGATTCATCTTTTTTGCATCGGGGAAGACTTCTACGCGGACGTTGCGTGAACGTAATGCGGCAGCGGCTTTTTGATAGGAGAGCGCGTCGTTTGCGTTTATGCAAAAAATCTCGGCATCCAGATAACTGTTACCCTTGGGAAGCATTGTAAGTTGTTCGAGCGCGGCGATTAAGCGGTCAATACCGATACTGCCGCCGACGCCCGGCACGCGCTCTTTCATGTAAAGGGCGGTTAAATTGTCGTAGCGGCCGCCGGAGCATACCGAGCCGATTGCAGGCAGCGCATTTAAAAATGTTTCGTAGACGATGCCGGTGTAATAATCAAGACCGCGCGTAATCGACGGGTCAAGGACAAAGGCGCTTTCAATGCCTGCCGCGCACATCATTGCATACACGTCGCACAGGCGGCGGCTGTCTGCGTCTTCTCCTCCCGCAAGCCGCTCAAGCCGCGCAAGCGTCTGCTCGAACGTCTCACCTTTGGGAGTGTCGATATATTCGATAATTTTTTGCGCGTTATCGCCGCCGCAAATCTCCGTCAATTCAGCATGGACGCTTTCCTTTCCGGTTTTTGCAATCTTATCGACTGCCCGCAAAATGCTTTCGCTTTTGTCAGATACGCCGCAAGAAGTCAAAAAGCGATTAAAAATTCCTCTGTGGTTTACGCGGATTGTAATATCGAGCGCACCGATTGCGTTTAAGGCACACTTCATGACATTTAGGATTTCAAAGTCGGATGCCGCGCTGTCCGAACCAACCGTATCCACGTCGCACTGGACAAACTCGCGATAACGCCCCGCCTGCGGCTTTTCGCCGCGCCAGACTTTTGCAATATGATAACGTTTAAAAGGAAGATAAAGTTCGCCGTAATGCTCCGCTGTGAAACGCGCAAAGGGCACGGTCAAATCAAAACGCAGCGCAACGTCGCGTCCGCCGTTATCTTCAAAGCGGAACACTTGCTTTTCAGTTTCTCCGCTGCTTTTCCGGAGGAGAATTTCTGAATATTCGAGAGCCGGTGTATCAATCGGCACAAAACCGAATGAGCGGTAGGTTTCTGTTATTTTTTCGATGAGTGAAGCGCGTATAATTTCAGAATCAGGAAGGGAGTCGCGGAATCCTTTAAGGATTTTCGGTTGAATTAGATTATTCATGGGGTTATACTAATTAAAACAAGGAGAAAAAACAATGCTTTTGGTTTTTGACATCGGTAATACGAATATAAAAACAGCGCTCATAAGCGGAAATAAAATCATGCACGAATGGCGGATTTGTACCGACACCAAACGCACCGGCGATGAATATTATTCCATTTTGCACCCGCTGATTCGGGACGCCGGTATAGCGCCGTCAAAAATCGAACGGGCAGTCATCAGTTCCGTCGTTCCTGCCTTAATCGGCGCATTCGTTGTCGTCGTCGAACATCTGCTCTGCCAAAAACCGATTATCATCGGGCCTGAAATCTATCCTTCCCTGCCGATAAAAATTCCTGACACGGTTTTTCACGAAATCGGAACCGACCTTTTGTGCGACGCGCTCGAAGCGTGGGAGCGTTACAAACAGCCGGTTATCGTCGCCGACTTCGGTACCGCTTTGTCGTTTACTGCTGTGGGGCCCGACGCGCATATTGCAGGAATTGCAATCGCACCAGGAATCGGCACTGCCTTGAAGGCGCTTTTTATGAATACGGCACAGCTGCCGTCCGTCCCGCTTGAAATTCCGCCGTCGAGTCTTGGAAAAAATACCATCACGGCAATACAGGCGGGCATAGTTTTGGGGTACAAGGGACTGGTCGAGTCGCTCATTACACAGATGAAAGCCGACATGCATAAAGAAAGCGGAATTAGTCCCGGCTCTATAAAAGTTATCGGGACAGGCGGCTTCAATAGTATGCTTGAACCGATGACCTGCATTTTTGATGCAATGGATAAAGACATCACAATTTTAGGTATTAAGCGCGCCGCCGACTATTATCATAAAAGGTAACGCCGGCCATAATGAAATTCGGAATAGTCCTCCGCGCCCTCGCGTTAGCTTCTGTTTTCCGCAAATTCCACCGTACAAAAACATTTCCGAACTTTGCAATTAGCAAAGTTTCTGCGGACTGTAGAAATCGTTAGGTCTATAAAACCAAATTAACACTGCCCGCCGCGGACTGTCATCTCCGTTTCCGTACGTTTACCCGCCTGCCGTTCCTATGCTATCATGCCGCCATGTTGAGTTTCTTTTTTAGAAAAAACTTTTACGACGGCTGGGATAATCTTGTCTCATTCCTTATGCCGAATTTTATCGTCGATGTTGCCGTGTTTGCTGCCGCTGCAATTATGTTTACGGGGCGAGAGTATCTTGCAGTCTGGATTGTATGCACGGCGCTGCTGTTTTGCGTGTGCTCGATTGCGGTTCTTGCATGGTCGGAAGCCGCCGTCAAAATTGCAGAAGGGTTTTCCGTGTCGCTCAAAGATTTCTTTGCTGTCGTGCCGTCTTGTATTGCCGATGGATTAAAATACGCCGCCGCACTTTTCATTTTGACTGTTGCAGCCGGAGTTGGCGCCGCATATTACTTTCGGAAAGGCGCGACCATCATCGGAATGATGGCGGGGTTTGCATTCTGTTGGGTTGCGCTTATCATTTTCTCCGCCTTGCTGTGGTATCCCGCTCTGCGCGCGCTCATGCACAATCCATTCGGAAAAAGTGTCAAAAAATGCTTTATCATCTTGACTGATAATGCGCTGCAGTCGCTGGTTGTCGCGCTTTATAATCTCTTTCTAGTCCTTGTTTCAGTCATCATGCTTGGAATCGCACCGGGAATGGCGGGACTTGCGCTCTCCCGCGTCAATGCGTTGCGTCTGCTCCTTAAAAAATATGACTATCTAAGCGGACTCGACAAAAACGAAACGCCTGCGAACAGCCTCGAACGTCGAAAGATTCCATGGAGCGCAATCCTCAAAACCGACATCGAAAGCGTGCCTCCGCGTCCGTTTCGAGCGTTTATCTTTCCATGGAAAGAGTGATTTTGCTTCCATTAATACGGAATTGAATAAAAACTCCGCTTTTGCAGTCAGCCTGATAATTTTCCGATGGTATTTTATTTGTGCGGAGGGCTGATGCTCGCATGCCGCGTTGTAACAAAGAGTATTAAAGCCGACTGCAACTACCTTATGAGAACAATCATCTCCCGATACTCTGTGGCGGAGTATATTGGGTGTACCCGCGCTAATTCAAAATTGCGCTCAAAAGAAGCCGCAAAGGAATTAAGCGGACGGTACGCGGCGTTTACTATTCATCTTGTTTGGAAAATTTTCGTTTTGAGAGTGTTCGCGGTATAAGCCTGCGCCTGTGTTTCACGTTCTTGACACGAGCATGAAAAACATATCGTAAACGAAAGTCAAAACATGAAAACCAATGCAGGCAAAAAATGCTTCATCTCCGTCAGAGCGGCATTCTATCCGTTTGACTCTTTTTTTCTCAACATTGACACGCCGCACAAAAGTAGGTATAAATCCCTACTCATTTCAAAATCCGGCGTACGTTGACTAAAGATTTCATTCTGATATAATGAAGTCAGCCGATTATGGACATTCAGACTGAAAAAAAACTGGAAGCGGTATTATCTCTGCTTGCCGGCGGCAATCCTGCGGAAGCGAACAGCATGCTCAACGAGATGGTTCAATACGACTTTGATACAAAGGAGTTGGACTTTGCGGGAAGATGCTGCAACTTTTGGATTGAGCCGATAGAAAGTCTTGCGTCTATACAAAATCCTTTTGAACGCGGTGAAAATCTGCTTGAAGATTGGAAATTGTTTACGGATTTTGTGCGCGGCTGGGAACATTTTTATGAACCGGCGTTTTACGCGGCGCAGCGGGGCGTTTTTTCGCTTGCCCGTCAGTGCTATGCGGCGATGCTGGACGAAAAAGATGCGGTGCAGGCGAGCGAAGTCAACAGAAAGTTAGGACTGTGCTACAAAAAACTCGGCGATTACGCCAATGCAAAGCAATGTCTGATAACCGCGAATACGCTGCATCCGGCACAGGCGGCGGTGCTTGCGGATTTAGCGGACTGTTTTGCGCTGTGCGGCGAGGATAAAGAAGCGAAAGTCCTGTTTCGCGAGGCGTTTTACGTGGATTTTAAGCGCATCGACATAGATTTTTTGGATTCAAATCTGATATGCAGACTGATAGACAAAGTAAAAGATTTCGGTTTTACAGGAGACGCTTTAAAGGCGTGGCTTCCCGTCTATGGAGTCCTTTTGGGCGTATTTACAATGAAACGCTCGTTGAAATTTCAGGAGATAAGCCGGCTTAAACAAGAAATTTATGCGCTTGAAAACGAGCAAAAAGCGCCGATGCGTTCTTCTGAGTTGACTGTTCCCCGTCTTATCAATCTGTATTTTTGGCTGATGGACTTCTGTCAAGCAAATAACGACAGTTCTCTTGTTACTGAGACATTGTTGAAAATCAAAATATTGGATACCGGCGTTTACAATCTCTACTGTAAGTAACCGGCGTATCGGAAGTGTAGTTAACAGGTATATAGGAGTTTTTATGGCTGAAGAATTGATTAAATCCGTGCAGGAAATGCTCAAAGAAGAAACATGGACGAGGGCTGCCATCAGTAATTATTCAAAAGAAAAACTTGCTGAACTTTCGGCTGTTATCGAAAAAGCGCGGAACGAAAACTGCACAAAGGAATTAAAAGCGATTTGCGACGAGCAGCTTGCGCATTCAAAAGACAGCATAATTGCGCTTTATATATCGGGAATGATTGCGCTGCAAAACGGGACGCTCGACAATTCTGAATTGGTAACGCTCGTCGATATATTCAAAAAAAATCACAAAGAAGCCGTTGTCGAATACCTGTGCGAGAACATTCTTGAAGATGACGCAAACAATAAATTTGCGCTCAGGACGCTGGCGGACTATTACAAAACGGAAAACAATCCCAAGTTATGGGACTTGTACGTGCAGATTGTAAAACTCGATTTTGAAGAAGCCGACATGGCGAAACTTCTTGCCAAGCATTTTGAAAAAGAAGGCGATGCCGAAGCGGAAAAAAAGTCCGACAAAGCAAAAGAAAATTACGAAAAGGCGACGGAATATTATAAAAAAGCGATTCTCCGCTATGTAAATGCCGGAAACATGAGCGCAACAAAAGAATTGTGGACAAAACTCGTTTCCTGTATTCCGCAAGAAATCGATTTTTTTCAGTTAGTAAAACGCAAGGCGGCAAAATCGCTCGGCAATAACGCGACTTCAAGTCTCCTTTTTGAATTATGCGCGTGGTATAAAGAAAATAAAAAATGGGACATCGCGATAGACCTGCTTAAAGAAATTCTTACCTACGACCAAGATGATATGGCGGCACGGCGCGAAATAGTGGAGTGTTTTAAAGGAAAGTACAAAGGGCACAGCAATCTTGACGACTACATTAAGTCCTCTAACCTGTCGCAGAGTTTCCGCAACGTTTTTGAAGCGATAAACGATTTTGAAAAACATATTTCATTTGATGCAAAAAGTTTTGTATTCCATCGAACGTGGGGAACAGGACTTATCCGCAAAGTCGAAGGCGAAAATCTCATCATCAATTTTGGTAAAAAGTCCGGAATCCGCAAAATGAGCCTTAAAATGGCGGTCAATGCGCTCACGCCTCTTGCAAAAGAGCATATTTGGGTGCTCAAAGCGACGCAGAAAAAGGAAGAATTGGCAAAACAGATTACCGCCGACCCCGCATGGGCGCTTAAAACGATTATCAAAAGTTTTGACAACTGCTGCGACTTTAAGCGCATAAAAGCGGAACTCGTCCCGTCAATTCTTACGCCGGGACAATGGACATCATGGAGCACAAAGGCAAAAAATGTTCTTGAAAAAGATTCATCTTTCGGCGTCGCTCCGAACGATATCAATATGTTTACGGTACGCGAACACGAAATTAGTCTTGAAGAAAAACTGACCAACGAGTTCAAGGCGCAAAAACAATTTTTTGCCCGCATAGATACGCTGATGCGCTACGTCGATAAAGACGAAACCGACAAAACGAGCGAAATGTTCGCGGAAATGTTCAACTATTTTACTGCGTACTTAAAGCCTCTTTCTCAGGAAGAGGAAGAAATTAAAGTCAACGAGCAGGTTGTTGCGTCGTATCTTGTGGTACAGCGCATAACGGCAGTGATTAAAGCGCTCGAAAATCCTGTCAAGGTTACGTTCCAAAAACTGTATTCCCGCATTGCCGACCCGCGTGCAATGTATGACGCATTAAAAGATACGAAAAATACGTTTTTGCGCCGCGACTTTTTGCAGAACGTCAGAATGCTGCCCGATTGGTCGGATGAATACGTGCGGCTTTTCCCGACAGTTTTAAATTGCGCGCTCCTTAAAGCGCTTGTCGATAATGGTTACAAGGAAAAAGTCAAAAAACTTGCGGTAGAGTGTTTTGAAAACGCAAAAGACAACCGCTATGCAGTCCTCCTGTTATTCAAAGAGGCGCAGGACGAAGAGTGGTTTAAAGAAGCGGCAATTCCGTATGAAAAACAGCTTATTACGCTCATTCAAATGGTTGAATTAACGTTCCGCGAGATAAACAGCCACGTTAACACGACGGAAAATAAAAAAATAAACAAAAATGCGACGACGCTTCTGTTTGAAAACGATACGCTTGCAAATTATATGTTTAAGGACAACAGTGAAGAAACCGTCAAACGAATGTACACGCTGGTAAACGACATTGTCGACATGGATCCGTCGTACAAGGCGCTTCTCCGCAACAAGATTTTGGAAAAGTTCCCGAACTTTAAGTTCCACGTCAGCGAAGAAAAGTCGTCCGCGCCCAAAGGAATGATGGTTACAGCGAAAATGCTTGAAGCGAAAAAGGCCGAACTTGATAAATTGCAGAGCGTGGATATTCCTGAAAACGCGAAGGAAATTGCAGAAGCGCGCGCTCAAGGCGACTTAAAAGAAAATGCCGAATACAAAGCGGCGAAGGAACAGCAGCACTGGCTTAACGAGCAGGCGACAAAACTTCAGTCGGAATTGAACCGCGCGGTTGTTTTTGACCCGACGACGATAACGACGGCGTTCGTTTCGTTTGCGACATCCGTAACGTTGACGAACACGGATACCGGCAGCGACGAAACCTATACGATTTTGGGACCGTGGGAGTCCGACCCCGATAACGGCGTTATTTCGTACATGGCGCCGTTCGGTAATGCGATTATGGACAAAAAGACGGGCGAAAGCGTTTCGTTTGAAATCAACGAGCATAAATATCACTACGTTGTAAAGTCGATCGAAGCGGTTAAGTTCGACCGCTAAAGTTGACTGTATAAGAGGCTGCGGAACCTAAAGGTTTTGCAGCCTTTTTTACGTACAAGCGGCGCGCCTTTGGTATAATGCACGGCATGACTACACAAAAAATTCTTGATTCAGCATATTTTGTTCCCTGCTTTGCAAATATTGGGATTATCATTGATACCCCTGTACCTGTTGAAGGCAAAACGAACTCTATACGTGATATTTATTTAGTGGATTCAGGCGGCGGGGACGACGAAGCCGCGCACATTCTTTCTGCGATTGACGCTCTTTTTCCAGACGGCGCTTACCGCATTCGGGCAATTATCAACACGCACGCCCACGCTGACCATGCAGGCGGCAACGTGTTTTTGCAAAAGAAGACAGGCTGCGAAATTTGGTGCAGTGAAGGCGAAGCGGCGGGCTTACAAAATCCGTTGTTTCAAGGAGCGGTTGAATGGGGCGGAAATCCGATTGCCGAATTAAAAAGCGAGCTGTACATTCCGAAAAAGTGCTGCGCCGATAAAATCGTGCTGCCAAACGGCAAGGAGAATTTAAAGAACGGAGGCGCATTGGAGTATATACCGCTTCCCGGACATTATTTTGATATGATTGGCGTTCTTTATACCGATCCGCAAGGGCAGAGCGTCCTCTTTGCCGGCGACAGCTTTTTGGGACGGCGCGTTTTGGCAAAATATGGGATTCCATACGTCTTTAATATCGAAAAAGAATATGAAACGCTTGCTATGCTGGCTGAGTTTGAGGCGGATTACTACTTGCCGAGCCACGGTGAACTGCTTACGAGCATTGCCGAAACAATAGAAGAAAATCAAATTGCCCTCCTTGCCATAGAAACTGCCGTTTTGCGTATTTTATACGAAGCTCCCTGTACTTTTGAAGAGTTGCTGCGCCTGCTTGCATACAAAAACGGTATCGAAATAAAGTCAGTGCACCTGTTTATCCTGCTCGAAATTACGCTGCGTTCTTTTCTTGTGTACCTTCGCGGGACGGGAAAAGTTGATTTTTATATCGAAGACAACAAAATGTTTTGGAGTCTTGTTGACCGCTGACTGAGACTGCGGACGACAGTAACATTATCAGTCATAAGGAAAACTCTTACCAATCGCAGAAATTTATTGCCTTGTCGTTTTAAAAACAAATTTTTATATTTAAATAATGTGCTTCCGTTGGAAGTATAAATGATGGCGGATAGACTTGTTCCGTGTCATTGGAGTTTGCATTGCAAACAATCAATTTATCTGCGCCGAAGTGCGCATGGGAGTATGTATGAGCATAAAAAATTTAGCTGTTGCCGTACTTGTTTTTGGAGGATTTTTCGCAGTTTCCGCTGCGGCAAAATCAATTAAGGGAGCCGCCGCAGGGGTAAAAAAAATCAGCGCGGCGGAAGGATTTACGCTTTTGAATGAAAATCCGAACGTAACGCTTGTGGACGTAAGAACGCCCTTCGAGTACGCGGAAGGGCACATACCCGGCGCCATCGTTATTCCGAACGAAACGATACGCTCGGAAAAGCCGAAAGAACTGCCGGACTTGAACGCGAAAATCGTTGTGTATTGCCGGTCGGGAGCACGCAGCGCGGATGCGGCGTATAAACTTTCCAAAATGGGCTACACCGACATAACCGACTTAGGCGGAATAATGTCCTGGAAATACAAAACGGTCTCTGGTCAGCAACCTGGGACGTGGAAAGCAGAGTAAAAAACGAAAGGCGCTTCTTTAGAAAGCGCCTTTTCTTTTTTTATTTGCAGTCTTACCGCTCAGACTACGGATTTACAGTCGTTTTATAGACCGTTTTGATTCCGCCGTTGCCGTCGGAGACAATTTCGAGCATGACAGCGGATTTTACGGGGTTATGCTTTTCATCAAATGAAAGATGTCCGGTAACGTATGTTCCGTCAATTTTTTCAAGCGCATCGCGAACCGCTGCCGCGTCAGAACTGCCTGCCGCTTCAATCGCGTCTTTAAGCAAGTATACGCAGTCGTATCCCAGCGCGGAAAATGCGTTCGGGTATTTGTTATACTTTGCGCGGAATGCGGAAACATATTTTTGCACCTTTTCTTCCGTAGAATCGGTGGAATAGTGATTGGAATAAAATCCGTTTACCACTTCGTCGCCTGCGCTTCCAATCAGTCCGTCCCAGCCGTCTCCGCCGACAATCGGCGCCATTATCCCCTGCGCACGGAGTTGTTTTGCAATCAGCGCAACCGTTCCGTAATAATCGGGAAGATAAACGACATCAGGCGATGTGCTTTTGATTTTTGTGAGCTGGGCGTTAAAGTCCTTGTCGTTATCCGCATAAGATTCCAGTGCGACAATTTCGCCGCCTGAAGCCGCAAACGCAGTTTTAAAATTCTCCGTCATGCCGACGGAATAATCGCTTTGAATATTGTAGAGAACCGCCGCTTTTTTTGCGCCGAGCGTTTCTGCCGCAAATTTACCGCCAACCGTCCCCTGAAACGGGTCGATAAAGCAGGCGCGGAAGATAAAATTGCCCGCGTCGGTGATATCCGGCGCAGTCGCAGCAGGCGCAATTTGAAGAACGCCGCGAGCCTGTGCAAGCGTTGTTGTGGATTTTGCACAGCCGGACGGAAGCGAGCCGATTACAATCGAAACTTTATCCTTTGTAAGCAGTTTTTTGAATGCATTGACGGTTTTATCGGTCATGCCTTCGTCATCTTCGCAGATAAAGTCGATTTTTTTACCTGCAATACCGCCTGCCGCATTGATTTCCTCGACGGCAAGGTCGATTCCGTTTTTGCATTCCACGCCGTAAACCGCAACGGCGCCGGAAAGAGGCGCCAACCCGCCGATTTTAATCGTATCACCGCCGGTCATTCCGCCCTTTTTTGCGCACGATACCATACCGAACAGCAACGCTGCCGCCGCTGACGCACCAACAATTTTTTTCATAATTCCTCCAAAATTAACTTGAGAATAATACCGCGCAACTGACTGATATAGTCCTCAAAAATTTCTGAAACTATATTTAATTTTTTAAGTTTAGTAAATATATATCGGGATTTTTTAGTTAAAGAAGAAAAAGACAAAATAGCAGGGAGTGTCGGTTTTTAACGCAAACAAAGATTCTGACGGCACTGTGCCGAATGTTGACGGGAAAGCGATGTTCAAGTTCAAGAGCAGCCTTTCCGTCCGGAAACAGCCGCCGTAAAAAGCGATATTCGGCAGTGTTTTACATATTTTCGTAGACTTGTACGCTGTCCTCTAAATGCTCGATTGCAATTCCTGCGGCAGAGAACATTTCAAGCGAGTCCGCTTCGTCATGATAATGCTTTTCGCAGACGACGCGCTTTATTCCGCAGTTGATGATAAGCATTGCGCATATGCGGCACGGCGTCATTTTGCAATAAACGGTGCCGCCGTCGATGGAAATGCCGCGTTTTGCCGCCTGACAGATGGCATTTTGTTCCGCGTGAACGGTGCGGACGCAGTGCTGCGAAACGGTGCCGTCTGTTCGGATAACTTTGCGCATTAAATGTCCGACATCGTCGCAGTGCGGTAGCCCTGCCGGCGAGCCGACATAGCCCGTAACAAGAATGCGGTTGTCGCGCGCAATAACGCAGCCGGAGCGTCCGCGGTCGCAGGTTGCCCGTTTTGCAATCGTTCGCGCAACTTCCATAAAATATTCGTCCCATGTGGGACGTGCGTATTTTCCTTCGCTCATAAAATCCGTAGCAAAATTGACTGGATAAGCGGACTGCATAATGCACTTCCGCTAATGTAAAACTCAAGCGGACGGAAAATACGTAAATCTTCTCGTGTTTATCCGCCCGCTGTCCTGCGTCCTTAAAAACTTATTTCAACGCTTCAAAAATGATGTCTGCAACGAACACAACGGCAAGAATCCACGTTACAACGGGGATTTCCTTGTGTTTTTTGCCGAGCACCTTGCACAAAACGTAGGCGATAATGCCGAACGCGATTCCTTTTGCAATCGAATAGGAAAACGGCATAACCATAATCGTGATGAACGCGGGAATTCCTTCCGTAACGTCGGAAAAATTGATGCCCGTAACGGAGCGCATCATCAGATAGCCGACAAAAATGAGCGCAGGCGCGGTTGCCGCAGCAGGAACCAGTCCGAATAAGTTGCCGAAAAAGAGCGACGCCAAGAAAAGCAGCGCCGTAACCGCCGAGGCAAGTCCCGTCCGTCCGCCTGCCGCAACGCCCGACGTGCTTTCGACAAAACTCGTAACGGTGGATGTTCCCAGCCCTGCGCCGACGACAGTGCCGACCGCGTCCGACAAAAGCGCGCCTTTCATGTTTTTGATATTGCCTGCTTCGTCCTTGAGGTTCGCTTGTTCCGCGACACCCATCAACGTACCGATAGTGTCAAACATATCCGTGAACAAAAACGTAAAAAAGATGACGAAAAACTTACCGAGCACGAGAGCGGAAACGTTCCCCGTTGAATCGAAAAGAATTCCTCTGAAGTCGAACGGACACAAATACGGAGCCGCGGGAGCCGAAAAGACTGCAAAGTTTTCCGGCACTTTTGTAACGCCGAACGGAATGCCGATAACCGTCGTGATGACAATGCCTGCAAGAATGGCGCCCGGCATTTTGAGAACGTAGAGGACAATCGTGATGATAAGACCGAGCATAGCGACGATTGCCGACGCGTGTTCAAGACTAAAATTGACAAATCCGATGGGCGTTCCCGTGTTGTTCGCCGCAATGCCGGCGTTAACTAGTCCGATTATCGTGATAAAAAGTCCGATTCCGACTGCGACCGCCTTTTTCAAACCTTCAGGAATTGAATGAACAATCGCTTCGCGTACGCCGAGCACGGAAAGCAGGATAAAAAGAATGCCCTCGAATAAAACCGCCGTCAGCGCAAGTTGCCACGAACAGCCCATTCCGAGTACGACCGTGTAGGTAAAAAACGCGTTGAGCCCCAGTCCCGGCGCAAGAGCGACCGGCAGATTTGCAACGAACGCCATCACAAGCGTTGCGATTGCCGACGAAATTGCCGTCGCTGTAAATACTCTGCCCCAGTCCATGCCCGAACCCGACAAAATATTTGGATTCACCGCAAGAATGTACGCTATTGCAAGGAAGGTTGTTACGCCGGCAATAATTTCCCGATTGACCGTACTGCCCCGCTCCTTGACTTGAAAGAACTTTTCCATAGTTTTTACTCCTTTGTTCGCCTCTGCATAGCGGACTAAAAATAAAAAAAGGATTAACGCATTGTTAATCCTATTAAAAGCGGCAGAAGGGAGTCGAACCCTCGTCATCAGCTTGGAAGGCTGAGATAATGAGCCGTTATATGACTGCCGCATGAATTGACCGCATAATAGCCGTTTGCAGGGGGAGTGTCAACGGGGAGGGTGCAATGCGCAGCGAATGACTCTCCTGATACCTCGTACTAAATAGACTGCCATTGAAAAATATATTTTTCGAAGTCCTGTTTTTGCAAGTTTGTCTTCAGCAAACTTGTGTAGACAGCAACTTCGCTAAATCTTTCAAGCGCTGCTCTCCGACGCTTGTTGAACTCCGTTGTGTCTGTCAAACACTGTTTTGCCGCCCAGCGTTCTCTGCTATCCACCTTCGCCGTCATTACTCATTAAACATTACGAATTCCCCCTCATTCCTCTGCACTTTTGCCGATTTTACACGGTCTTCGCTTATATATAGCAGCGCTGTTCGATATTTCGTTGGCGGGCGGCGCTGTAAGTTCAAAGCAGACTGTTCTGACTCAGAAATTGCAGAACAGGTTTCGTGTGCGCAAAGAGGCGTGCGGAGGAAATATGAAAGTCTTTTTTGTATATGCAGCGGCAGGCAATGATAAAAGCGAGTATTTCGATTTTACGCAGCGTTATATCGCGGAACTCAAAAAACATTGCGAAACGCGCTGCGCCTATCTTTCGTTTGGGGATGGGGAGGCGCCTTCCTCAGGCTGTATGTTTGATTATGTCTTGCGGCGGGAGTCTGTTTCGGAGCGGCTGTCTGCGGATGAAGCGCTCTATGCAGAAGCGGCGTCTTTCCGCAGACGGCTTGACGGCGTTCTCCGCATTTTTAAGCCGGACGTCATTCACTGCGCGCGGCGGTACGCGTTTTTGCCGTTCCGCACAGACAAAAACGTTTTTTATTCTACCGACCTTAATTTTGATGAGTGTCCCGACGGTTCCGTTCTCGATGAGTTTCAGGTACGGCACATCAAAGCCGAGCGGACTGCGCTGACTGAAAGCGCAATCGCCGCAGTCTACTCTGACGCGGCGGCGCAAAAAGCAAAAAAGTTATGCGGGGGACTGTGTTCGCCAGTTGTTGTGCCCTGCGGAATTGACCTTCCAAAGTCGCATGATGAGTCGATAAAACGCCGGCTCAAGTCCCTTGGCTGCGGTCAAAAATGCTGCGTTTCGTTTTTCGGCGGATTTGACAATGCTTCCGACGGCGTTCTATCCTTTATCTTTGCCGTCAATCGGCTTGGACGGGCGTTTAAGTCAGCACACGGCATACGCTATTGCCTGTACGGACGCGGACTCCTCAATTCTTCCGTCAGCCTTGAATTATTCGACGAAATTGCGCCCGCACCCGAAGATGCATTTTGCACGTCGGACATCGTTGTGCTTCCGCGCACAGCGGACAATCTCGGATATGTCGCGCTCAATGCGATGGCAAACGGCGCTCTTGTCCTTACGCCGCGCTCTCTTGCTTCCGATAGATTTTGTACGCCGTCCTATAACTGTCTCGACCTGCCGCGCAATTCTCTCGGCATTGCACGCGCGATTTTAGATGCAGTCGTCAATTTCCGTTCCTATCTTTCGATTGCTGACAATGCCCGCCGCACTGCAGGCCGTCGAACTATCGGACGCGCCGTTCAAGTCAACCTGTACGCGTATAAACGAATTGCTGAAGGAAGGGCAGACCGGCTTTCTGCCGCCTACAACGAGGACGTGCGGGGCATTCTTTCCCGTTTTTTCCGCTCTCACGATACGGAAAAACTCTTTAATCAGGATTTAGAACGACTTGCCGCCCTCAAAACGCTTGCGTTTTTCCATGATGATGAAAAAACTACTCTCGTGCTGACCGGTGCGTGCGGACTGGAACAAGACGCGCTGCCGCGTAATACAGCGTCATTTTCCGTGCTTGCCGCAACGCCGCAGGGAATTACGCTCCGTCCGGAATGTCTGCCCTTTGCCGACTCTGCGTTCGATACTGTTATTTTAACCGGCGCATGGGAAGCCGCTGCAGACCCGTGCAGCGCACTTTCGGAAATTCAGCGCGTCGCAAAAGAAAACGTCGTCATCGTGTACAACAAAGGCCAGCCCCGTTCGTGGCAGCATATCCGCATGGGCGAAAGCCGCGACTGGACAAAAATTAACACAAGCGCGTTTTATTGCTCCGAAGAAGCAGACTTGTATAACAAAACTCCGGCGGCAGGTGTTCCCGAAGCTTCTGAGCACGCCGGAAACAATAAAGCCCCCGATATGACTGCACAAGCGCTCTCTGCCCGGCGTAATGCGGAACTCACAACCAAACTCCGCACCGTCATCCGCACGCTCAGTGAACGCGGCACGCTCGATGCCGTTGTGTACACAGCGATATAGCATGGAGGAGGCTGGGGAATTGGTAAGATGTAATGGATAATGCGAATTATCGGGCGCAAACGCGGTTCGTAACCGGCTTTTCGTTTTAACGCCGTGCGGAGGTGAGCGGTTACTACGTGGTTTACAGATTTTGCGGTGCGCCGCTCACCCATGTTTTGCCGGACAGCAAAACGTACCGTAGAACGGAGTTTGGCGGGCGGTGAAAACGGGGTTTGAAAGACATAACGACGTTGTCGCCCGCCGTTCTCAGCCTCGCCCGCTTGACCCCGCGCCTAAGTTTTATATAATGACATTATGCTTAAAAATGCACGGTTTTGCGTATTGGCAGCGTTGGCGGTTTTGTTGCCGTCCTTGCTTTTTGCACAGGGAATTACGACTGCAAGCGCATATTTTAACTCCGTTTCCGACTATTATTCTTCCATTAAAGACTATGAAGCCGCTGTTGAGATTTCTGCTGGGCGGCGTGAAATGGCAGGGCGCGTTTCATTTAAAAGACCGGGGCTGCTTCGAATCGACTTTTCCAATCCGCCGGAGCAAGTGATTGTTTTTAACGGCGATATGCTCACGGTGTACTTGCCGGAAGCGGCGGCGGTGCTTCAACAGTCAGCGAATACAGGCAAAGGCGGACTTGGCGGCGCATCCCTTGCCACCCCCTCAGGCCTTACCTTACTCAGCCGTTACTACGTCATCGCCTATGAAATCGGACAAGAGCCGGTACCGCTTGAAGAAGGCTCTTCCGAACAGGTGATAAAACTTGTGTTAAACCGGCGCACATCGTCGGAAGCATTTCGCTCCATCAAACTTGCCGTCAGCGCGGACTCAAAACTTATCCGCCGCGTCCAAGCGGTAACCCCGCGCGGAGAAGTGTTTGTATTCAACTTTACGGACTATAAACTAAATCAAGATATTTCAGACCGAAGATTTATTTACGACCCGCCTTCGTCTGCCAATAATTACAATAATTTTTTATTCAGCGAGTAAAACAGTGGAAAGTTACGGAGAACTCCTTAAAAGCGCCCGCGAAACAAAAAATCTCGACTACGAAACGGTTGAACGAGAAACTTCCATTATACGAAAGTTTTTAGAGGGGCTTGAAAACGAAGATAACTCCGCCTTTCCTGGAGAAGCCTATATGCTTGGCTTTATGCGGAACTATGCCGAATATCTGGGGGTGTCTCCCGACGCCGTTTTGACCTTGTACAAAAATAAAGTACTGCAAGAGTCGACTGTTCCTGAAGCCTTGCTTGCCCGCGAACGTCCCAAATATCTTGTTCCGCTTATTGTCGGTGCCGCCGCACTGGTACTTGCGCTCGGTACCGTCGGCATTGTAAGCCTTACGCGGCGTTTTAAGCCTGCCGACTCAGGAAACGTCGTTCTCGATAAAAGTTCCACCGCTAAAAAATATGAAATCAGCGATACTGTTTTTACAGGCAGACTGTATACGGGCGACAAACTCATCTATCCTGCAAAAGACGGAGAAATTATCCTTACGGTCAGTAAAACGCTTTCCTCTCTCGGCATTGACGCTCCGGTGGGGACTTTACTGACGGAACTTGCTGAAGAATCAGAATTGGACGTTGACGGCGATGGAAAAACCGATTTTGTCGTTTATGTTTCCGATATTTCAAATACGGACGCTTCCCGCGGAGCCGAAGTGCGGGTTTTTCAAAAAAGCGGAGCATTATCCGCAACCGAACAAGACGATATTCCTCTTGCCGCCGACTTAGATCCCAAACAGCGGCAAACAGTCATTTTTGACGACGGACGGGCGTATCCGTTTACCGTCAACGCAAGTTTTCGCGGCGCGTGCGAGTTCCGCTACCGGATTGACCGCAAAGAACCTGCGGAATCGTATTATGCAAGCGGCGAACTTGTTACGATGACTGCAAATAACGGACTGCGCCTGTGGATGTCGAACAGCAATGCCGTAAAACTGTCCGTTGTTGCCGACTCCCGCAATTACGACCTTGAAATCGGCAAAGCGGGACAGGTGCTCGTTGAAGACATAAAATGGGTGCGTGGCAAAGACGGGCGGTTCCACCTGGTGGTTATCGAGCTTGACTAGTTTTTTTATTGACCAGCACGGCTGCGCAAAAAATCAAGTTGACGGCGAGCTGATTATAAACCGCCTCAACAATCTCGGTTTAACGCAGGTTTTTGACGCGGACGGCGCGGACGTTATTATCGTCAATTCATGCGGATTTATCGAAAGCGCAAAAAAAGAGTCGATTGACGCGCTGCTTTTTGCGCGAAAGCACTATCCTGACGCAAAAATCCTTTTGACCGGCTGTCTTGCCGAGCGTTACGCAGACATTTTAAAAGATTCCATGCCGGAAGCCGACGGAATTTTTGGAAACGGCGACTTGTCAAAAATTGACGGCGTGGTGCAGACCATGTTGGCAGGCGAGCGTCCCGTACTCGTTCCGCCGCAAAAAGGCGTGTGCTGCGGCGAGCGGCGGACGCTGCTTGCGTTCCGCGGCAGCGCGTTTGTCAAAATCACGGAAGGCTGCTCCAACCATTGCTCGTTTTGCGCCATTCCACTCATACGCGGAGAACTCCGCAGCCGCAAAGTCTGCGACATCGTTTCGGAAATTAAGGAATTAGTGCGGGACGGTATCCGCGAAATCAATCTTATCGGGCAAGACCTTGCCGCTTACGGCACGGGCGACGGCGACGACGTATGCGGCACGGGGACGTTTCCGCTCCCTAAAATAGACGAAAACGGCGTTAACTGCGGCACAAAAACGGAAAGCGCGCTTTCCCTGCTCCTCAAAAATATTTCTGCTCTGGACGGAAACTTTATTGTTCGCCTCTTGTACATTCACCCTGACCACTTTAACCGCGACGTGCTGGCGGCTATCAAAGCTGACCGCCGCATTCTCCATTATTTCGATATTCCGTTCCAGTCTGGCTGTACCAAAATTATCCGCGCCATGAACCGGAGAGGTTCCTTTGCCGAATATGCGCGGCTTGTGCGCGACATACGCGAGGCATTGCCGGACGCGGTTATCCGCACGACTTTTTTGACGGGCTTTCCGGGAGAAACTGACGAAGACGCGCTTGAAACGCAAGCATTTTTACGCGAGATTCAAAGCGCGTGGTCGGGTTGCTTTCCGTACAGTCGGGAAGAAGACACGCCCGCTTACGGCATGAAAAAGCGCGTCGCGGCAAAGACTGCAAAAGCCCGTGCGGACGCTCTTACCGCCATTCAAGCGGATATTACTGCACGACATTTAGCCGCCCGCGTCGGCGAAGAATACGATGTTTTAATAGAAGAAATTATCGTCAGCAGCAACGAAGGGGACGGCGGCCTTGCAATCGGCAGGGCGTGGTTTCAGGCGCCGGACGTTGACGGCTCCGTCGTCGTGCGCTACGACTGCAACGATGCATCGCAAAAGGCAGCGGTGCAGGCGGGACGTTTTGTCCGTGTGCAGATAGAAGCGGCAGGCAGCGTAGACTTAAACGGCGTGTTTATCGGCGACTCCCCGCTGAACGAGGACGCGGTTCAGTCGCGTTTGATATTTGCTCCGGAGGTGCAGAACGCAGATGATACGGGATTATCTTGAGTCCTTGAACGATAAGCAGTGCGAAGCCGTCGTGCATTCCGGTGCGCCGCTTTTGATTTTAGCCGGAGCCGGTTCCGGAAAGACGCGCGTCATCACGACGAAAATTGCGTTTTTGATTCAGGAGCGCGGCATAAACCCATCGCAGATTCTTGCCGTTACATTCACCAAAAAAGCGGCAAATGAGATGAAAGAGCGTGCCGTCACCCTTGAGCCGCGTGCGGCGGGCGCACAGATACGCACGTTCCACTCGTTTGGCGCGTGGTTTTTGCGCCGTTATGCCGATGAAGCGGGGCTTTCGCCTTCGTTTACAGTCTATGACGACAATGATTCAGCGCTGCTCATTACGACAGCCGTTCCTGCGATGAAAAAGCGGGATGCGAGCATTGCGGCGCATAAAAAGCGGGATGCGAGCATTGCGGCGCATAAAATTGCGCTTGCAAAAGATTATTGCCTGTCTCCCGATGACGACCTTTCGGAAATTGACGTGCGCGAGGAGTTTCCGGAAACATATCGAGCCTACCAAAACCGCTTGCGTTCGACCGGAAACGCGGATTTTGGCGACCTCATCATGCTTCCGGTGCGCATCATGGAGCAAAATCCGCACATCCGCGCGCAAATGCATCGCCGCTTCCGCGTCATCATGGTGGACGAATATCAGGATTCAAACATTGCGCAATTCAAACTTTTGCAAATGCTTGCGGGGCTGGATGAAGGCAGCGGCACGTATGTATGCGTTGTCGGCGACGATGACCAGTCAATTTACCGCTTCCGCGGGGCGGAGGTGCAAAACATCTTGAATTTTGCAAACATCTTTCCCGGCGCCGACATTATTAAACTGGAACGCAATTACCGCTCGACAGCGAAAATCCTTGCGGCGGCAGATGCGGTTGTCCGGCACAACGAGGGGCGGCTCGGCAAAACGCTCATTGCCGAACGCGGAGACGGTTCCATGCCGCAGCTCTTTTTCTTAAAAAATCAGGACGAAGAAGCCGCCTTTGCTGCAAATCTCATCGAACAGTCGCATAATGATACGGAAAATCCTTGTCCGTATGGAAATTGGGCAATTTTATATCGGACGAATGCGCAGTCGCTCTCATTTGAAACTGAATTTCTGCATCGGAAGATTCCGTATGTGGTCGTCGGCTCGCTGAAATTCTATGAGCGCGAAGAAATAAAAGACACGCTTGCCTACCTTGCGTTTATCGCAAACCCGCGCGATGAAATTGCGTTCCGGCGGATTGTAAACAAGCCTCCGCGCGGCGTCGGCGATAAGTCGCAGGAAAAGCTCATCGATTCAATGCGGGAGAGGGGAGTGCAGGATGATTTTACGCTTTTGACCGCCTGCGATACAGCTCCGGAAATGCTTTCAAAAAGAGCGTGCGACGGGGCAAAAGAGTTCTCCGCGCTGGTAAAAAATGCGGCAGCTCACTTGCAAGATGAGGAGACGCCGGAACGCTTGAGCGTCTTTGTGCAGCAGTTGATTGAAGATTCGCGTTTGCTTTGGTACCACCAAGGGCAGGACGAAATTGACGGCACGTCGCGCACGGCGAATATGCAAGAACTGGTGAATGCGGCGCTTTTATATCCGTGTACGCAGGACGGCTTGCTTGCATTCCTTGACTCGATAGAACTTGACCGCGTGCTTGCCGAAAATGCGGGGACGGATAGCGTGGATGCAGTAACGCTCATCACCTTGCACAACACAAAAGGACTTGAGTTTCCGCGCGTCATTATCACGGGGCTTGAATACGGCATTTTTCCGCGCACGGACAAATACGATGCAGAACTTGAAGAAGAACGCCGGCTTTTTTACGTGGGCATAACGCGCGCCAAAGACGAGCTGTTTATCACAAGCTGCCTTGAACGCCGCTGGTTCGGACGCACGGAAGCGATGATGCCGAGCCAATTTTTACTGGAAGCGGGCGAAACATTTAAGGCAGCCGGACGGATACCAGACTTTTTACGCGGACAGGGCGGAGCGCCGGAGTTGGACGATGAGCGCACCGCCTTGGTGAAAAAATGGGCGCGCGGCACGCGGGTTTTCCACGACGATTACGGCTACGGCGAAATTATCAACTGCAACGCCCAAAACGCCGAAGTCGTCATCACGGTGAAGTTTGAAACGGGCGGAAGTAAAAAGTTCCTGCCGAAGTATCAGGCGCGAAAACTAGATATTATTAAGGGGTAAGGGGCGGGCGGTACAAGGTTCTCCGGAATGCGGGGCATACGGTAACGGGCGCTGCATATCCTGCTGATGGTCAGTATTACGACAGGCTTAAGAAAGCCGCCTATTGTGATGCGCCGCGACCGGTTATAGTCGATGACGAGCAGCTGCGGGCGGCGGATATTCCGAACGGAACCGATGTCATAATTGCGGCTCATAGCCATCATTTCATAAGTACGAAAGCCCGTTCAAAGGTTAAATATGCGTTCGGGTATAATCCGTTGCTTCTTCCTCGACATCGCGGGAAGGATGCCGTGAAGTGGACGATACGCTTCGGCGATGCGGTTGCAGGCGGTTCGATATATGAACTCGGTGAGAAAG
>CAUTOZ010000005.1:0-43829 GCA_963539635.1 uncultured Treponema sp. | reverse complement strand
AGAGAGACCTTGCCGCCTTTTGGGAGGATAACTTTATGAAAGAACAACCGACCTACGAAGGCAACGGTAAAAAAGTTGCTTATATTTCCGGCGCGATAACAGAGGAGCCGGATTATCTTGACCGGTTTGTGTACGCGGAAAACTATCTGGAAAAGTCCGGCTATGTCGTGCTTAATCCTGCCGTCTTGCCGGTCGGTATGGCGCATGGAAAATATCTGCCGATAAACGACGCCATGATAAGCGTCTGCGATGAAGTCTTTTTAATTCCCGGCTGGGAAGACAGCGCGGGCGTTGCTCATGAAATCGAAACGGCAAAGTCGCTCGGCCGTCCACTTCATGAACTGCCGAAAAACGTATGTGAGCCGGAGCTGGTATGATCTACGTTGGCACAAAGGACGGGAAAACCTACGGCTTTTATCTTGAAAAACCGCCAACCGCAACGCTGTCACCAAAACTGACCGTGTCGCCTTCCTTCATATCGCCGAAGCAGTAATTGGCAACGCTTTGGCATTTGCATTTGAAAATTTCTGCGCCGTCGGCGGTCAAAATAAAATCGTCTAGGCTGTTGTTTTTCCAGTTGTTCGAAAAGCCGTCCGGCTTGCTTTCGTCAGCTTTAAAGCGATAAGATTCTTTGTGTCTGATAATTGTAAGTTTAAGCATTTCCGCATCTCCTTTTTGAGTAATTTACCTCGTAAGGATAGCGTTTTATTTCTCTCGATGTGTTGTAAACGGGATTAAAAAAAGGCGGGAAAATCAGCAAAGCCGCCGAAAACTTCCCGCCTTTTTATTGCATATTGTGCAATCTTCATTTCATTATTTTCCCGATATTTCCCGTCTTTTCCCGTTAAATCCCGTCTTTTCGTAGGCTTTTTTATTTCTTTTCTCTGGCTATTTCATTTTTCCGCGCAAAAAAAGTCGCAGCTCCAGAGATTTTCCGCACAGTCAAAACATTTTTTTGTCATTGTCCGCGACCGCAAAATATTTTTTTACGGGTGCGGTACTTTGCCTGTCTGCAGACGCATCTCCCGCCGAAGTGGAAACAGTTTTTTCATCGGCTTTTGCATTGCCGCGCCTGACTGACAATGCACTTCCTGCCCGCGCACAGCGTATTCATCACTCCCTGCTGCTTCATTGTCTGCATTCTTAAAAATCCTTGTAAACGGCATTTCAGAGACTGACGATTTTTTGTATTATCGCAAAGAATTTTCCGGCGTGCGCTCAAAAAGCGCACTATTTACGCTACTAGGAGGCAGAATGATTATTGCGGCAGCGTTTTCTAAACCGTCCGCCCGCTGCGGCGCAGAGTTTGGCAAAGATTATGTGCGCGTCAAAATAAAAGCGTCGTCAAACGCGGGCGGCTCTCTATACGCCGCCGAGTTTTTTACGAAAACACAAGTGTTTCACAAAAAATTTGACGCGCATGAGTTGGATTCGTTTATCGAAAAGCACGCAGGAACGTCATTCAAAAACTGCGTTATCCGCACAAACAGAGAAGAAATCACGATCCTTGCAAACAAACGAGGAGAAATTACGCGTCTTTGTAAACCGTTACAGATGCAAAACGCTGCCGGCGCACCGGAAGTGCGCATTTCCCGTCATGCCAGGACAGCCCTTGCCGCGGCAAAAAATGCGGCTGCGTCCTGTCCTCTCCCCGTCGTACACTGCGGCAGCCGCGCAAAGAATCATATTTTGCCAGAAGGAGTGCCGGTTCCATTCCTTGTTCTTTTGGGCATTATGACGGCAGAAGGCAAAGTCATCGCGTCAAAGTATGCAAAATTTCGGCAGATAAACCGTTTTTTGGAGTTCGTGGACGACATTACGCCGCGTCTGCTTGCAGAAATTCCAGTGTCAAAGGAACGGCCGCTCCGCATTGCAGACTTCGGCTGCGGAAAGTCCTATCTGACCTTTGCAGTCCACCATTTTTTTACGCAGATTAAAAAAGTCGAGACGGAAATTATCGGGCTTGACTTAAAACAGGACGTTATCGACGTTTGTACGCGGACTGCCGAACGGCTCGGCTGTGCGGGACTACAATTTGCCGCGGGAAATATTGAAACGTACCGTTTTGACGCGCCGCCTGATATGGTCATTACGCTCCACGCCTGCGATACCGCGACGGATTTTGCGCTCGCCTACGCTGTAAAGAATTCCTGCGCCGCAGTTTTGAGCGTCCCCTGCTGCCACCACGAATTGAACGCTCAGCTCTCGTATTCCGCTGCGCATAAAAATGACTCCGCGCCGCCTGAATCGAACATTTTTTCTTCGCTTTTAAAATACGGAATTATAAAAGAACGCTTTGCTTCGCTTGCAACCGACGCTTTGCGTGCCCGCTATCTTGAAAGCGCCGGTTATTCAGTGCAGGTGCTTGAATTCATTGACATGGAGCACACGCCCAAAAATATTTTAATCCGCGCAGTCAAAAACGGCGTGAAAAACAACAATGCGGAAAAACGAAAATGCAGTCTGCGCTCGGCGGACGCGCTTACGGACGCACTGGGGGCGGAGATAACGCTGAAGAGGCTGATTGAGATGTAACGGGGAGAAGTCAAGCAGGGCGTGCGGGAACTTCGTTTTATCTGCCAAGGTTCGTAATAACCGTCCGCCCAACATTCCCCGCTTATTCATGTTGTGCTTTTGCCGAAGCCATATATAATAGAAGACAACCACAATCCAATGGAGGATATTTCAAAATGAAAAAGAATATTCGTAGTGTAATGTTCTGCTTTGCAGCGGGCGTTTTGTTTTTTAGCGGGTGCGCACAGAAAAAGACGGAAACGGCATCTCGTCCTACGGTGCGGCTGTTGACGGACGCGACCGGCATTGACGATATGTCGTTTAATGCGGCGGCATGGCGCGGAATTTTGGAATTTTACGGCGACACGGTTGAAGACGCCAAAGGGCGCGGCACCTTGTACGACGTTATCACCAGTCAAACGCAGGATATGTACGTGCCGAACTTAAAACAGGCTGCCGACAAGGGCTACGACCTTATCATCGGGTGCGGTTTTACCTTTGCAGACGCAATCGAAGAAGTGGCGGCAGCGTATCCTGAGCAAAACTTTTTGATTGTCGATGTTGACTGGCTTAAAGACGCAAAAAATCTTGCGCAGTATGTGTATAACGAAGAGCAAGGCTCGTTTCTTGTGGGCGCGGTCGCGGCTTTGCAGTCAAAGGCGGACGGAATCGAAAAGCCGAAGTTCGGATTTATCGGCGGCGTGCCCGGCGCAACGATTACGAAGTTTGAAGTCGGCTATATACAGGGAATCCGCGCGGTAATGCCGGAAGCGGAAATCGTCGATTATTACGCGAATAGTTGGAGTGCGCCGGAAAAAGCAAAAGCGCAGGCAAAAAACTGGTACGATTCGGGCGTATGCACGATTTTTTCTGCGGCAGGCGGAACGGGCAACGGCGCGATTGCGCAGGCAAAAGAGTACCGAGCGCAGGGAAAAAATATTTGGGCAATCGGCGTTGATTCTGACCAATGGGAAGCGGGTAAGTATGCGGAAGGAAAATCCGTCGTGCTTACGTCGATGGTAAAAAAAGTTGAAACCGCCTCGCTCATGGCATTAAAAAGCATTGAAGCGGGGGATTTCCAAAGCGGCATTCATACCTTGAGCCTTGCTGACGGCGGCGTTGACTATGCGCTGACGAACGCGGAACTCAAACCGGAAGTGGTGCGGCAGGTTGACGCAATGAAAGTCGATATTATTTCCGGCAAAATTAAAGTTGTCGGAACGTATAAAGAGTCCCTTGAGATGGGGCTGGTACCGGCAGGACTCGGCGCAAAGGACGACTAGCACGACTGCAAACGAAAGACCGCAGAGGAGTTTGTTCTGCGGTCTGTTTTTTTTAGCGGAAAGAACAGTATGGAAACAAATGCAATAGAAATGCTCGGCATAACAAAAACATTCCCCGGCATTGTCGCCAACGACAACGTAAGCATTACCGTCAAAAATAACGAAGTGCTTGCCTTGCTCGGCGAAAACGGCGCGGGGAAATCTACGCTTATGTCGATTTTGTTCGGAGCCTATGCGCCGGATTCAGGGGTTATCCGCATACGAGGCAAAAGCGTCAAAATCAAAAGTCCTAACGACGCGACGGAACTCGGTATCGGCATGGTGCATCAACATTTTAAGCTGGTGCACAACTACACGGTTACGGAAAACATCGTTCTCGGAAACGAGCCGGTTGATAAATTCGGTATGCTGGACTTAAAGACTGCCGAAAAACGGGTCGCCGCGCTGTCCAGGCGGTACGGGCTAAAAGTCAATCCGCGCGATAAAATAGAAGATATTACGGTCGGAATGCAGCAGCGCGTAGAAATCCTCAAAACGCTCTACCGCAGCGCAGACATTATTATTTTCGACGAACCAAGCGCGGTACTCACGCCGCAGGAAATCGACGAATTGATGAACATTATCCGCCGCCTCAAAGAAGAAGGCAAAACGATTATCATCATCACGCACAAATTGAATGAAATTAAAGCGGTCGCCGAACGCTGTACGGTGCTGCGCCGCGGGCGCGTCGTTGGAACGGTTATCGTCAAGGACGTCAGCGGACAAGACCTTGCGGACATGATGGTCGGGCGGGCAATAAAATTGACGATAGATAAAGCGCCGTCAAAGCCCGGAAAAACCGTCCTTTCGATTCAAAACTTGAACGTAAAAAATACGCGGGGACGCCTTGCTGTGCGAGGTCTTTCGCTGGACGTGCGGGCAGGAGAAATCGTCGGTATTGCGGGCGTTGACGGCAACGGTCAAAGCGAATTGATTTATGCAGTAACGGGACTTGTTCCCGTCGAAAGCGGCGCGATTGTGCTCAACGGCGTTGACATCACCAAGCATTCGATTCGTAAGCGCATTGAAGAAGGCGTTGCTCACGTTCCGGAAGACCGGCAAAAGCACGGTTTTATTTCGGAATTTACCGCCGCCGAAAATATTGCGCTCAAAAATTATTACAAACCGCCGTTCGGCTTAAAAAACGGGCTTGTGGATTATCAGGCTATGCGGAATAAAACCGAGCGGCTTATCACGGACTTCGACATTCGCTGCGGGGAAGGCGCGCAGACTTTGGTGGGAACGATGTCCGGCGGCAACAAGCAAAAGGTTGTTATTGCGCGCGAAATTGAACTTGCGCCGGAATTGTTGATTTTTGCGCAGCCGACGCGCGGGCTTGACGTGGGCGCAATTTCGTATATCCGCAAGAGAATCGTTGCAGAGCGCGACAAGGGACGCGCCGTCCTCCTTATTTCGTTTGAACTCGACGAAATTATGAATCTTTGCGACCGCATTGCAACGATTTCCGACGGCTCTATCGCGGGCATTTTTGACGCGGCGGACATTACGGAAAAAGAAATCGGCATTATGATGGCAGGCTCTAAAAAATCTGCGGAAAGCGAGGCGGAACAATGAAGAAAAAACACTGGATTCATAATTTTACAAACCTCAACAGCATGATTCGCTTTTTGAGTACGTCAAGCCGGGCGGCGTCGATATTCGTCGTCGTTTTGGGGTTTTTGTGCGGAGCGGCGCTCATTCGGATTGTCGGGCGCAATCCGTCGGGAATGTACAAGTCGTTTTTCCAAGTACTGACGGGAATATTTTGGAACACCAAAGGTCAAATGCGCTGGGAAGTGCGGTACATCGGCGAATGGCTCAACGTTTCTGTACCCTATGTTTTATGCGGACTGACAATGGCGTTTGCAGCGCGGACGGGACTGTTCAACATCGGAGGAGAAGGGCAGTACCTTGCCGGCATGACGGCGGCGACGTTGATTGCCCTTTATGCGCCGCAGATTACAGTATTCCACTGGCTGCTTGCCATTCTCGGCGCGATTGCGCTGGGGGCGCTGTGGGGCGGTATTGTCGGCTTTCTTAAAGCAAAGTTTGAAGTGTCGGAAGTCGTCGCAACGATTATGCTCAATTATATCGCCCTCTACCTTGCGCGTATTATCCTGCTCTCGCTTCCCGGTTCGAACACGTATCGGACGGCGGCGTTTCCACACACGGCGTTAATCCGCGTCAAAGCGCTCGACATTCTTACCAACGGTTCAAAACTCAATTTAGGATTTTTTATGGCGCTCATTGCAGTCATTTTGTTTTGGTTTTTGATGGAAAAGACCCAACTCGGATTTAGCTTACGTTCGACGGGCTTTAATAAAGACGCGGCGCGCTGTTCGGGCATTCCCGTTGTACAAAGTATTGTGCTTTCGATGGCGATTTCCGGCGCGTTCGCAGGGCTTGCAGGCGGGATTGTCGCCTTGGGCTCATTTGACTACGGCAGAATTCCTACCACGCTTGAAGGCTACGGTTTTACAGGAATTGCGGTTGCGCTGGTCGGAAATAATACGGCCGGCGGTACAATGCTTGCAGGGCTGCTGTTTGGAATGCTTGCCCGTGCGCAAGGCATTATGCAGGATAACGGCATTCCCAAAGAGATTACGTTTATTATTCAAGGGTTGATAGTCGTCTTTATTGCACTGCGGGCAGGACTAAAATTGTATCTGCAATGGCAGCTCAAAAAGGAAGTAACGCATAAACAGTCGACTTTAGCGGCGGAGGTAAAAAATGATTGATTTGCTCAGCGGACTTATTCCGTCCATATTGATGATTGTGTCCCCGATTTTAATTACCGCGTGCGGCGGCATGATATGCGAACGCTCAGGCGTAGTAAACATTGCGCTTGAAGGATTGATGGGAATCGGCGCGTTTACGGCGGCAGCAAGTCATGCGCTTATGGAATATTCTGTCGGCGGCTCGGTGTGGATTGCGCTCTTGCTCGGTGCGGCGGCAGGAGCAGCGTTGTCGTTGATTCATGCGTACGCGTCCGTTTCGCTGAACGCAGACCAAACGATTTCCGGCACTGGTATCAATTTGCTTGCTGACGGTTTGACAATCTTTTTGGCGCAGGTGCTGTTCAATGCAGACAGAACGCGCCCCTATAAAATGGGAATGCAGCCCGGCAAAAACGGCGTTTATCCGACCTTTTTTATTGCACTTGCCGTCATCGCGATTGTGTGGTTTATCTTGTACCGCCGTCCGTTCGGCTTACACTTGCGCGCGTGCGGAGAACATCCGCAGGCAGCCGCTTCGGTCGGCATTAACGTAAAGAAAATCCGCTATATCGCAGTTGCCGTATCGGGACTGCTTGCAGGTCTTGCCGGCGGCTGCCTTGTACTGACGCAGACGATTCAATATACATCAACGACGATTAACGGAGCAGGCTTTATCGCGCTTGCCGCCGTTTCGTTCGGGCGGTGGAAGCCGGCAGGCATTACCGGCTCATCGCTTTTGTTCGGTTCGGCAGTCGCGTTTTCGATATATGTCGTCAACGTGCCCTCCTTGCGGAACCTCTTTCCGTCCGAATTCTTTACGCTGCTTCCGTACGTCATTACGCTGCTTGCACTCGTCGCCTTCAGCGGTAAAAACTACGCGCCTGCCGCAAACGGCAAACCCTACGAACAAGGAGCAAGTTAGGGAAGGAGGAATTTGTAATACGAAATGCGTAATGCGGAGTTTTCTTCCGCGTTATGAAGTTGTATTTTCCGGCGGCGTTTTTTATGGGGCTACGGGAGATATTTGAATACTGAAACGGAGTTTTGGGGCAGGAAGGTTATGCCTTCCGATGACATTTTTTGAAGGACGGAAAAGGAGTTGTATCGTCCTATGACAAATTGTTTAACACACGATATACGAAGGAGCTGCACAGTAAAAACTCCACTTACCGCGAGTTTTGCGCCAGCAAAACTCGTGCGGATGGGAAACTATGTTAAATCTTCCAAATAAAGTTCTCCCCATCCGAGAAACTCGTGCGGGCGGAACAACGTTAAATCCTTTCAAACATCTTTCTCTGCCGTCCACAGAAGAACAAGGATAGTATTGAGGGGCTGCGGAGGAAGAGGGGAAGTTTAGGGTTTAATGAGGAATTAGGAATGCGTAATGCGGAGTTTTCTTCCGCGCTATGAAGTTGTATTTTCCGGCGGCGTTTTTTACGGGGCGGAACGGATTTTGAGGAGCGGCATAGCAGTCTTTCAGACTGGCGGCGATAGGCAGCGTACCTTGTTGTTGCGCGAATGCGCTTTTTATGTGGTGCCGCACCTTGTAAAACAGCGTTTTCTGAGAGTTTTGTTCCGACAAACCCGTGCGGGCGGGAAGTGCAGTCTGGATGAGACAACGGAGTTTGGGGAAAGCCTCTATCGGAAAAGCAGTGTTTTTGCGGGGGCGGAGAGAAAGTTGTGTTTCCCGGTGGGAAAATATTTAACACGTCGCATACGAGGGAGACGCACAGCCAAAACTCCGTCCCCGTTACGTCTTGCAAACATTTCCCTCCGTCGCCCGCCCCGCTCGACAAAATCCGCAACAAGTTTATCGTAGGCAAACGTGAGCAGGCTGTCAAGCCAACACTTTCTTTTACGGCTGAGTAAATAAACGCAGCCCGCCGCTTGCCTATTGCTAATACATCCACCGCTCCGTCGCAGAAGATTTTTCAATCATGCTCCGGTAGAGCGCGGACTTTTGCAAAAGTTCCGAGTGCGTGCCTTCCGCGTCGAGGGCGCCGTTATTCATCACGATGATTTTATCGGCGTTTTCGACCGATTTGAGACGGTGCGAAATAATAACGACAGTTTTGTCTTTGATGAGCGTGTTAAGGCTTTCTTGAATTTTCATTTCGTTTTCAACATCGAGCGAGGCGCTGATTTCGTCAAGAATGATAATCGGAGCATTTTTCAAAAAGGCGCGGGCAATGGAAAGCCGCTGCCGCTCCCCGCCGGACAGTTTACTGCCGTTTTCTCCTATCATCGTGTTGTAGCCGTCCGGCAGCGCTTCGATAAAGTCAGCGCAGTTTGCAAGGCGCGCGGCTTCTTTTACGTCCTCGTCGCTTGCATTTTTGTTGCCGAGCCGGATATTTTCCATCACCGACGTGTTGAACAGCATGACATCTTGAAACACAATCGAAATCTTATCGAAGAGGCTGTCGGTATCAATATGCGCAATGTCTTTCCCGTCAATAAGAATCTGCCCGTTGTCGTAATCATAGAGGCGGGACATAAGGCGCAGCGCCGACGTTTTTCCACAGCCGGACGGACCGACGAGCGCCGTTACTTCATTTTGTTTTGCCGTAAACGACAGACCGTTGATGACTTTCCGTGCGGAGGTGTACGAAAAGTCAACATTTTTGAATTCAATATCGTATTTTTGCAGTTCAACCTTTTCGCCGGTTTGAATATGCGTTTCGCGCAGTTCTTTAATCCGCTTAATCCGCGCATCGATGTACATAATTTCTGCAAGATTCATGTAAAGACCGGCAACTGCATCCTTTATTTTCGCGGCGGCAATAACAAAGCCGATAAAAAACAACAAAGAGACTTCGCCAGCAAGCAGCAGCGGCACGCCGAAAAGCAGCGTCAGTCCAAGCATAAAAGGAAGAAGAGAGACAGCCGTCGTCGTTGGAGCCGCCTGTGCCAATTCAACGGGAATGTGCATTTTTTCGCCGTCCTGCACTTCTTTAATCAGTTGTTGACGCACTGTTTCCGTCTGTCCGTAACTTTTAATTTCCTGCTGCAATTCAATCGCCTCTTGAAACATTTCCGACGTTTGGCGCAATTTTTTATGAAACTTGCCGGTTTCCAACACTTGCAGTTTTTTCGACAGTAAAAGTAAGGTAATGCTGACTGCAATCGGCACGATAATGCACAGCGCAAGTTTTACGTTCATGATGAACATCGACGCGCCGACTAAAGTAAGGTACAAAATCATTCCGAATGCTTCGGGAATCGCATGACTGAGCGCATGCTCAATCGCCGCAACGTCCGCTAAAATCGTCTGGGACACATCTGAAATATCATGCTTGGAAAAATAAGACAGGGGCAGGCTCTTTAAAATGTCCGCAATCTCAATTCGCAAACTCGCGCTTTCCTTGTACGTTTCTCGATACAGCGAATTGTACACCGCATACAAAATGACATACATGACCGCCGCAACGGCAGCGATTACGCCGATAAAAAATCCCATCGAGCCGAGCCTGCCTTCAAGCACTCCCTGCGCAAAGAGCATAACCACCATCATCGGTAGAATATAGGCGACCGGCATCAGCGCCGAATAAAAACTTGCCGACACCAGCCCCCGCGCGCCGCTTTCCGTCAGCCCAAACACCTTTTGAATTTTCTTTATCATATTTTCTCCTCGCAGTTCATAGATACGTTGTAATTGGCACTGTGTAATGACGGGCAGAGCATACTCCAAATGAGCGTTCTCTGCACTACTGCTCAGGCGGAATAAATTATCAATTAGGGGTATTTGCTGTGAGGCGGATTGTATTTCGCGCGGCAGCGGTATTTTGAGAGTGAAAATAGTATCTCCTGCACAGAAACGATGTTTGAAGACGGGGCGGACGGCGGCGGCAAATTAAATGTGAATCCAATGTATAGAACAGAGTTTTGCTGACGGCAGAGGACACTATTCAATTTGAATAGCGTAAAATTCAAGTCAATCAACATACATCGGCACATCTTGGAGCGTCACGAGGGATATATCCCCCCGCACGAATAAAAGAGGCGCAAAAAGTGCTTATTTACGCCGCAGTGGTTCCAGTCGTCCTTCCTGCCTTGAAATCATGCAAAATTGATATTTTTACGCATTGCGGCTATAATGGCGCCATGCAAATTCTACCAATAGCAAGCGGAAAAGGCGGCGTCGGAAAAAGCCTCTTGTCCGCAAACCTTGCCGTCGCGCTCGGGCAGCTCGGAAAAAAAGTCGTTCTGGCCGACCTTGATTTAGGCGCGTCAAACCTGCACCTTGCCATCGGACAAAATATCCGCGACAAGAGCATCGGCACATACTTGACCGATAAAACTCCCTTTAAAGATATAATCGAGCCAACCGAATACCAAAACGTCAGTTTTATTGCCGGAGACAGTCAGATTCCGGGTTTGACATCGCTGAAAGCGGTGCAAAAAGAAAAACTGGTGCGGAATTTTCGCCGTATCGACGCCGATTTTTTAATTCTCGACTTAGGCGCGGGAACGCACCAAATCATTCTCGATCTGTTTTTGCAGTCGCCTCAAGGCATTCTTGTTACATCTCCGACCGTAACAGCAACGCTTGACGGTTATTTGTTTTTGAAAAACAGCGTTTTTCGTCTCATGTACACGACTTTTAAACGCGGCTCTCCCGGTTACGAATTCCTTGAAAAGCTTAAAACCTCTTCAGATTCAATGAAAAATCTCTACATTCCCAAAATTGTTTCCGCGCTTGAACAAGCAGACCCCAAAAACACAGAGATTTTTAAGTCGCGGATACATCAGTTCCGACCGCGCTTGGTACTCAACATGATTGACGACCCCAAAGACGCCGACCGCGCTCAGCGAATCAGAAAATCCTGTGAGCAATATCTCGGCATTTCGCTTGAATATCTTGGGCTTATGTTCCGCGACCACCTGCAGGACAAGGCGCTTTCGTCACGACTTCCGGTTACGGTGTACAAACCGCATTCAGTTTTGGCTCAGGCGATTTTCCGGATTGCCGAAAAAGTGATTGCCTCCTCTCCGCGGGATTTCGACAAAGATTTTACCGAAACGATTGATTCCGGCGCGACATTTGCGCTTGCCGAAGAAGACGCGGCAAACGATTTTCAATTTAAACTGTCCGGTATCGACGATTTGATTGCCGGCGGAGAATTAAAAACAAGCGACTTAATCGAAATGATAAAAAATCAGCAATACGAGTTGACACAGGTAAAAAAAGAAAACCTGCTTTTAAAGTCAAAAATCGTAAAAGCGGCGGCACAGGGCTTTAAGTTGTAAAAAAAACGTTTATAAACACAAAAAACGGCAGACATTTGCACAGCCGTCTGCCGTACCGGAGGAACGATGCTTCTCTACATACAATATCCGTCATGGATTCATCCAGAAATCTTTCCACACGTCCCCGTACTCGGACTTTTGCGCTGGTACGGCTTGATGTACGTTTTTGCTTTTGGAACGGCGTTTTTTATTCTCAAAAAAGTGATGAATGAAGGAATGCTCAACAGCAAGTCGTTTACAGCAACTGAAGACGATATTTTCAGTTTTATCGGGACAGGAATTATCTTTTTACTCGTCGGCGCGCGCGTTTTTTCCGCCCTCGTCTACGACACAAGCGGTATGTACCGCAGAATGCCGTGGCTCATCTTTTGGCCGTTCGACACGCGCGGGCATTTTACAGGTCTTGCCGGAATGTCTTACCACGGCGGCTTTATCGGCGGGCTTTGCGGCATGATTTTTTGGTGCGTACGCCGCAAGCAGCCGGTTTTTAAGTGGGTGGACGCCATGGTTACCGCAATTCCGCTGGGATACACGTTCGGTCGGCTCGGCAACTTTTTGAACGGAGAGTTGTTCGGGCGCATAACGACAGCGCCGTGGGGTATGTTGTTTCCGAATGCGGAACGTTTTTCATCCTCGCTTGACTGGGTACGCGCCTTTGCCGAAAAAGCAGGCGTTCCGCTCGTCGACGGCGCCGCGCTTGTCAATTTGCCGCGCCATCCAAGTCAACTGTACGAAGCATTTTTTGAAGGCATTGTGCTGTGGGCAATCTTGTGGCTTTTGCGCCGTCATAAAAAGTGGGACGGACTTTTGTCCGGCATATACATGGCGGGCTACGGTTTTTTCCGCTTTATAATAGAATATTTCCGTGAGCCGGATGCAGAATTAGGATACCGCATTGCAAAAAACTCTGCCGCGCCTATCTATACAAACACGTCGCTTTTAAACTTTTCGACGGGACAGGTGCTGTGCTTTTTGATGATTATCGGCGGCATTCTCATGGCGCTCGGCACGAGGATTTACTATAAACGACGGCAGACGATAAAAGCCGAAAGCGCGAAAGACTGACGCAGATTAGCGCACATTGACTGTAAACGCCGCATTTCCAGTCAATGTATGCACCGGTATGAAGAAGAGGTTTATGCAATGGAAACGAAATTTTTTAACCGCGAGCTTTCATGGATTGAGTTTAACGGACGCGTACTCAAGCAGGCGCTCAAAAAAGAACTGCCCGTGATGGAGCGTATTCAGTTTCTTTCTATTGTAACGAGCAATTTCGACGAGTTTTTCCAAGTGCGCGTCGCAAGCGTAAAACGCAGACAGAGTGCAAGTCCCCGCGAACCGGACGTATCGGGAATGCTGCCTGCCTCTCTTTTGCAAACGATTTCAGTGCGCGTACACGAAATTGTGCAAAGTCAATATGAGTGCTTGAATGCCGACATTCTGCCGGAACTGGCGAAAAACGGGTTTATTTACAAGACAGCGGACGAATTGAGCGCGCAGCAAAACGATTTTACACTTGCGCTGTTTCAAAATACGATTTATCCGCTTTTAACGCCGCTCCGCACCGATACGGAGGAGTTTCCGCATATTTCAAACCTTGCCTTGTATGCGGCGTTTTTGCTCAAGCCCATCGCCGGCATTAAGTCGAATAACGACGCGCTTAAAGGCAGCGACGACGTTCCGCGTATTGCGCTCGTCCAAATTCCATCGGGAATTGACCGGCTTGTCATGCTGCCGTCCGAAAACGGCAAAAAAGAGTTTACCGCGCTTGAAAACATCGTTGCAAAATACGGAACGCAGTTGTTTCAGGGCTTTTCCGTCGAAGAAAAAATGCTTTTTAAAGTTGCGCGCGATGCCGACTGCGCAGTCGATGAAGATTCTGGGCAAAACTTTATCCAAGAAATGGAAAAAGTGCTCATTCAGCGCCAAGTGTCTTTTCCCGTCCAAATGACGTGCAACGGCGAAAGCGAAACGATTTTGCGCTTTCTTGCCGAAGAATTACGCTTAAACGAAGACGATATTTACAAAATCGACGGAATTATTGAGCCGTCGGTATTGACGGAACTGCGCGGAACAGAAGAAAAATTCTCTTTTCCCGCGTGGCAGCATTTTTATCCGGCGTCCCTGCCCGAAGACGAGCCGTACTGGGACATTCTTAAACAGCGCGATGTCGTCCTTCACGTGCCGTATGAGTCCTATCGACCTGTTGTAAAATTTATTTCCGATGCGGCGGACGACCCTGCCGTTTTGACTATAAAAATGACCTTATACCGGACGGGGCGCGATTCACCGATTGTGGCGTCTCTTGAAAAAGCGGCGCGGAACGGCAAGCAGGTTATCGTCCTTGTGGAAGTGAAAGCGCGTTTTGACGAAGAGCGCAATATTGCGTGGGCAAACGAACTTGAAAATGCAGGCGTTACTGTCATTTACGGTTTAGTTAATTTGAAAGTCCACGCAAAAATCCTGATGATTATGCGCTCGGAAAACGGCAGCGTCCGCCGCTACGTGCACCTTGCGACGGGGAACTACAATCCCAAAACTGCAAAATTATATTCCGACCTTTCGATTTTTACGGCGAATCCTGAAATTGCAGGAGACGCAACGCAGTTTTTCAACGTCGTTACCGGATATTCGACGCTGCAAACGATGAAAAAACTCGGAATGGCTCCGGTAACGCTCAAGTCAAAATTGCTTTCGATGATTCAACGGGAAATTGAGCAAAGCGCCCCCGAACACCCCGGACTTATCATTGCCAAGATGAATAGTCTTACGCATGAAGAAATTATTGCTTCTCTCTACCGTGCAAGCGAAGCGGGCGTCAAAGTGCTTCTCAACGTGCGCGGCATTTGTATGCTGGTGCCGGGCGTCAAAGGCATGAGCGAAAATATCCGCGTTGTTTCAATCGTAGACCGCTATCTTGAACATTCGCGTATTTTGTATTTTCAAAACGGCGGGGACTCCGAACTTTATCTTTCCAGCGCGGACTGGATGGCGCGAAACCTTGACAAACGGATTGAACTTTTGTTTCCCGTGCTGGATAAAGCGGCGTTTAAGGAAATCAAAAGCATTCTCGACACGTATTTTGAAGATACGGAAAACGCGCTTGAACTTCAGGCGTCGGGGGACTGGAAAAAAATTGAAGGGAAAGGCGGTTCTGTCCGCGCACAGGAAATTTTGTACAAAAAATACCGCAGACGATATGAAGCGGCAAGTAATGTGCAGCACGAGCAATTTGAAGTGCGCCGCAAGGACTAACACACATGTTTTTTGTCGAAACGAAAGTCAAACTGCCGTTTTTATGGGGCAAGACGGCATTCAAAAAAGATAGATGGAATCAAATAAATCTCATCGTCGGACCAAACGGCTCTGGAAAAACCTTGCTTGCCGAAGAACTTGCAAAACAGTTTTCAGAGCGCGGTTATTCAGTTTTGTTTTTGCGAGCCGAACGTATCGAGCATGACGAATGCTTCGTACGCATTAAAAGGGATGACGGCATCCGAGCAAAAATTGAGTTTGTACTTTCAACAATGTTCGGAAAGTCAATACGTTTTGAAGAAACAGACAGCGGCACACTGGCTCCGACGGTCATAAACAAAACGCGCGGTGTGGAATACGGCTTAAAAAACGGCGAGTGCCACGGTCTTAAAGAAATTTTGACGCTCCTTGTCGCGCTCTACGCCGACGAGACGGACTGCCTCATCCTCGATGAGCCGGAACTGCATTTGCACCCGCAATTCCAGCTTTTCTTTATGAAAGAAATCCGTAAAACAGCGATGGAACATCCGAACCGCTTGTTTTTTCTTATCACGCATTCGCCTTTCTTTATTGACTTGCAGCAGCCGCAAGACTTGCTCGGTGTTGTCGTCTGCCACATAAACCGCCGTCCTACGCACATTGACAACCTGTCCGAAGATGACGAAGCATTGTTTCGGCGTTTTTTACCGCGCTTTAACACCTATCACAAGCAATTTTTCTTTTCCGATAACCAGATTTTCGTTGAAGGCTACACTGACCAGCAAATGTTCACGTACCTTTTAGAATGCGTCGAACCGAATTACGGCGCGGCTGGGACGGGCATAATCGATGTGGGCGGAAAAGATGAACTCGGCGTTTTTTTTAAAGTGTGTTCGCTGCTCGGCACGAATGCGCGGATAATCACCGATCTTGATTCGCTTTTTTGCGGCAAGCTGCGGGAAATGCTCTGCGAAGACGAGCGCGTCCTGCAATGGATTGAAAAACAGGATGAAAAACAGCGCACGTTCTACGAAGATATTTTTTCGCGGAAGGAATTAGCGGCGCCTGTAACGCTTGCCAAGTTGATTGCAAAACTCGAACGCCTTTTAGTCCCTATCGGAAAATGCGCTGCGGAAACTGATTTCGCCGACAATGGAGACGGAGAGGCAGCGCTCTTCTGCGAAAAACTATGCGCCTTGTACGAAAAATACGATAATGCCGAAAGCCTCGATACATTTAAGACTGTTGTGCTGCAGGGAATTGTGCGGCTCGGCGATACCTTGCAAGCCGCCCTGCCGGAAGAAATTGCACACACCGTCCCCCTTGCCGCTAATTTGGCATGCTACATTTTAGCCGCGGCGGAGGCTGCGCACGTCTATATTCTTTCCGGCGGCTGTATCGAAAATTACTATGTGCAGGACAAAAATCCCTTTATGCCGATTCAAGGAAAAGACCGCCTCTTCCACACAGAACTTGAATATCTAATGACGCTCTCCCGCGCCGAACGCAGCGCAGAATACCCCGGCCTTATTGCCGTACTAAGCCGTGCAATGCGGGCAGAAGAAAGCGGCGGACGGTAAAAACGGTGTTTGATAGACGAAATGGAGTTTCCTCCCGCCCGAGAATATAGGGAGTGTACCGACGTCGGAAAGTTGTATTTTTCAGCACGTGTTTACGGAGCGGCGGAGACATCGTATTTTCCAACGGCAGTGTATTTAACTCGCGGCACAGAAAACTTCGTTATGCGATTCAAATACCGTTCTCTCGCCGGCGGAAACAACTGGTTTTGAAAGATTTTGCTGGATTTTCCGTCAGTTTCGATTTTGTCGTAAGCAAAACTAAAAAGATGTACTGTAAGTAAAAGCGTCCTGTGGAAATTCCATTTCCCTGCGAGTTTATCCATACTCGGTAAAGAGTGTGGATAAACTTGAGCGGGCGGAAACACAGTTGCGTCTTTCAAATACCATCCTCTGCCGCCCGCCGCATACTTGCAATAAGAAGATTTCCCTCCTGAACACCACTCCCAATTCCCAACCTGTGCCGTTCTCCGTCATCTACTAGATACTATTTTCCGCATGTTTTCGCGAGGAAAGTCGGCAGAATAGCTGTAAGCAGGAGAACAAAAGTTGAAAAATTTTGCAAGGGGAAGTTAGCTACATACATAGTAAAAGATGTCTACAAGCAATAAAAACTATGCAGATGAACAGAATGTCTATATTGTATTATTAAATAAAACTTATACAATATAGATCAATAAAATTATTATGTTTTTTTATTCTTATCGGGTATTAGAAAACACACCTTTCTTGTATCATTTATAGTATTTTTATTAGAACATTTATCACTCTCTGTTTTTGCAATGCTCACTATATAACGCCTATCGCGACAATAAATCAGTTTATAATGATTGGAAGATTCTATCGTAGTAAAATGATGCTTTTCCAAAATAGCGATAATATTCGTTGCATTGTGTTTTTTCGTTATCGCAGCACGCCATTCTTTTTCACAACTCTCATAATGCTTGAAAGATCTTGATTTTTCAAATGTCCAATCCTGAATATATTTCTTTATACCATTTAAAACATGTTCTTTTCTGCTATTTTCTGCAGCATTTTCCTGTATAATTGCATTATAAAAAATACCTTTAATAAAATCATGGATTTCATCTGGGAAGAGTTGTTTTTCATCACAAAAAACTTCTAGAATAAGTCCTTGCTCTTTGTCTTGTTTTTGCGAAAAATTACTGGACAATGCTTGATTTTTTTCTCTGAGGTCATTATTTTCCGCTTTAAGTTCCTTGTTTTCATTTTCTAAATTTATGACTTCAGAATCAAAAGTTTCAATATATTTCTTATGTTCATTTTCTATTTTGTTTAGCTCATCTTTTAAACGCCTTATTTCAGTATCTTTTTCCGATATTTGACTTTCCAGATTTTGAACTTTTTCAGCAGTATTTTTTTTAAAGTTTTGATATTCACGCTTTAGTTCATCTTGCTCATTGTCTTTTTCCGATATCTGTTTTTCCAATTTTTGCACTGTGACAGCAGTATCATTTTTAAGATTTTCATAATCAAGCTTTAGCTTCTCTTGTTTTTGAGCCGTTTCGATTTGCTGTAAATCAAACCATGAAGCGCCTTGCGAAAAAGATTTTAGAGCTGTTATCTCGATAATTTTTAAATAAATTTTATCTATAGAGATATCCTCTTCAGGAAGAAAATAAAAACGTTTCTGCTGCCCCCAGTAAATACCGATGGCGCCATTAAATACATTTCGGCTCTTTGTTTTTTCTTTGAGAAAATATGAAAAATGTCTATCACGTTCCTTAAAAACAGTAGCTACACAATACAGTTTTGTAGCAAGTTTTTCCGGATCGATTAAGTATTCCCCATTTTCATCTATACTGATGTAAACAAGGGGTGCTTCGGGAAGTCTATTACCATTTAATACTTCAATAAGAAACTTCGTTGAAGACGATGTTTTATCAGTGCTTATAGCGCTACTTATAATATTTGAACTGTTTGCATCGATCAAAGGCGTGATAAAAGTTTCGAAATATTTCGGCTTGTTATATGGTATTTTTGTAGCTATACCATCAAGCACTGTTTCAAACGTCAGAATATTTTGATCATTATTCATAGTCAAGATGATATATGTATTCCATATCCTATCGGAATTCGATTCTTTTTCGGTAAGATTAAAGCCCCAATATTTACATTCTTCGTTATTAAGCAACTTAGTTTGTATTTTGCTATATGTATCCGAAAAAGTTCTATTTTCAGGTGCTGTATTGTATTTTTCCAATTCTTCTTTTATTTGCGCTGGAGTATTACGGCTGCTTAAACGCCATGCTTTTATGGTTTCCCATACATCATCTTGATTTATCCCGGGTTTCAAAGAGATTTGAGTTTTAAATGTTGTTATCATGAATTTTAAGATAGTAATATATATTAAGAATGTCAAAATATAAAATTACATTTAGGAGGTTTGCTATGATTTATTTTTAATATCTTCAAATATATCCCACAATCCCCATTACATCTTATCTTCAGTCCACGCCGTTCGTAATTTCCAATAAAAGCACTCCCAATTCCCCGCTAAGAATTCCCCTCTGACTCCGTTACAAACCGCCGGCAAATTGTGATATACTGCCGCAAATTTTATTTTTTGGAGTACAAAATGAACAAAATAATGCGAAAGGCGCTTGCGGCTCTTCTGTGCGGGGCAGTCTTTACGTCGTGTGCGGTAAAAAAATCGGCGGCAAAGTCGATTGCAGTATTTGCGCCCGGCATTCTTGCAGACAGCGCGACCTATCGGATGCTTGCCGACGGCGTTCAAGCGGCGGTGGACACGTACAACACGGCAAAAGCGGACGAAGAAAAAGTCAAACTGGATATTATTGAAGCGGGCACAAATCAAGCGGAGTGGAGCACCAAGTTGACTGCCGTCGCGGCGACACAAACGTATGACTTAATTGTAACGTCGAATCCGTCGCTGCCGGATCTTGCAGAGCCGCTGACGGCGCAGTTTCCGGCACAAAAGTTTTTGATTTTGGACGCGGCAAAGTCCGGCAATAAAAATATTGCGACCGTCCGCTACAATCAGCACGAGCAGTCGTATCTTGCAGGGTACATTGCAGGACTGATGACTAAAACCGGCAAACTTGGACTTATCGCAGGTCAGGAATATCCGGTTATGAACGACGTCATTCTTCCAGGGTTTGAAGAGGGGGCGCAGGCGGCTTTCAACGGCGCTTCCGTCGATTTTCGAATTGTCGGCAACTGGTACAGCGCGGCAAAAGGCGGCGAACTTGCAGATGCAATGGCAAAAAACAGCGTCGATGTGATTTTGCCAATCTGCGGAGGCGCGGCGCAGGGCGTTATTGCGTCGGCGGTTGCGAACAACTTTTACCTTGTCTGGTTTGACAGCAACGGATTTTCTCGTGCGCCGCAAAACGTCATCGGCAGTGCAATTACTAATCAGCACAGCATGGCGGAGGAAATGACGCGCCGCTTTCTCGAAGACAAAATCGAGTGGGGGACGGCAGAGACCGTCGGCATAAAAGAAGGTTTTGTTGACTTTGTGCAGGATGACCCGATTTATATGCAAAATATTCCCGAAGATGTGCGGCAAAAAATGGCAGCGCTCATCGAACGCATAAAGACGGGTGCGCTGACACTGCCGCAGGAACTGTAATTGTTCGGCGACGATGAATATTTATCTCCGCCGCATAACAAAACGCTTTGCGCTTAAAACGGCGCTCGACCAGGTATCGCTGGATTTTTCGGAGCGGAAGATCTACGCCGTGCTCGGTGAAAACGGTGCGGGCAAGTCAACCATTGCATCTATTGTAAGCGGCGATACGCAGCCGACCTCCGGCAAGATTTTTATTGAAAATAAGAGCGTCCGTTTTCGAAACGCAGGGGAGGCAACCGCCGCAAAAATCATCTGCGTGCACCAGCGTCCCCTGCTTGCCGACTCGCTGACGGTTTTTGAAAACATCATACTCGGTGCGGAACGCCTGCGCATGCATTCATCAAAGCGGGAGCGGGCAAAAGCCATAAATGCTCTTGTGCGCGCATGGGCGCCCGCCTTGCCTCTTGATTCGTATGTTTGGCAGGCGGGACGGAGCGCGCATTTTTTTACGGCGTTTATCTGCGCGCTGCTCAAAAATCCGTCCGTCCTCATTCTCGACGAACCGGCGTCCCTCCTCGACGACGAAGAAAAACTTATCTTTTATTCAAAAATACAGCGTTTTGTCCGCGAAAACGAAGAACCGAAGACTGTCATCATCATTACGCACAGTCCCGAAGATGCGGCGTTGTATGCCGACAGTATTATCGTGATGAAAAAAGGCGGCGTCGCAAAAGTTTTTGCAGCGGCGAACGATTTTACACCATCTGAATATCGTGCGCTTCTTGCCGCAGGCGAAAATGCGCCGACGTACAATTTTATGCCGCCGGAATGCCTTTCCAGTCAATCTGCAAAAGGGGAATCGCACAACTATATTGCATTTGAAAACGTTTCTGCCAATCCGCAAAACCGTCCGTCCGTTTCTGGCGTAACTATTAAAGCGCCATACGGCGCCATCACCTGCATCAAAGGGGAAAAAGCGAGCGGGCTTGAAACGCTTGAAAACGTCATAACGGGCATGGCGGATTTTCCGTGTACGGGGACTTTTGCAGTCATGCACGGAAATCACAAATTCACGGCAAAAATTGGGACGCGCTGCTTTACTCCGGCAGTGCTCCGCTACAAACAAAAAGCGGCAATTCTTTCGTCGGACAGAAATTTCCGCTCTGCCAACCCGCGGTTGACCGTCGAGCAGCTTTTGACGGCAATGTATTGCGGAAAGGACTGTAAAAGTTATGCGCAGTCGTTGATTGACAAGGCGGAAATCAACATTAAGGTCGACGAAAAAGTCTCGTCTCTTTCCGGCGGAATGCTCCAGCAGCTCTTGCTCCGCCGTGAACTTGAAAGCAATCCCGAATTGATAATCATGTGCGAGCCGCTCCAAGGACTTGATTCCAACGCGGCGCAAAAAATGTGCGCCCTGCTCACCGGCTCAAGCCGCGCGGGAAAGGCGGTACTCATCATCGCCGCTGCGGATTTTCCCAATGAGTTATGTTCAAAAATCTACCATTTGAAGGAAGGAAAATGCGAATTGATACAATAAGCGCCGCAAACGTAAAACGGATTTTATATGCGGCAGCCCCGCTTCTTTTCGGCGCGCTCGTCTGCGATGTACTTGCGCTCATTTTTTCAAAATCGCCGGCAGCAAACTTTGCAGGATTTTTTACCGGCGTTTTTTCTTCACGTTTTTACATCGGCTCATTTTTGAATACGGCGTTTTTGCTTTCGGTCGCGGGACTGGGGGCGGCTGCCGCGCTTTTAAACGGAGAATACAATCTTGGCGGCGAAGGGCAGATTTATGCAGGCGGCTTTATTTCCGCGATTGTGTGCGCCGTGCTCAAAAATCTACCGCCTGCCGCCGCGCTCGGACTTGCGTTTTTTGCTGCGTGCGCCGTTTCCGCCGCACTTGCGCTCCTTTCCGCCGTTTTACGCTATTACAAAGGGGCAAGCGTGCTTTTAACGTCGTTTTTAATTTCTTCGGCGGTTGTTCCCGTCATCAATTCCCTTATCGCAGGTACGTTTAGAATGTCCGGCAATCTTCTTGCTACGCCCGCCCTGCCGGAAAATATGCGTATTCCGCACATCCTGCCGCCCTCGCTGCTGAGCGCTGCCGTGTTTTCCGCGCCCGTCTTATGCGCGGCGGCATGGTTTATCACGTACCGTACGCCGGCAGGAAGAAAACTCTGCATTAACGGCGTTTCAAAAGAGTTTGGACGCTACTGCGGCTATCCGCAGACTACAATGCTCTTTTCCTCGCTCACAGTTTCCGGCGCCCTGCATGGAGCGGCAGGCTTTTTTGCAGTCGCCGGTTCTTATTACACCTGTCATTCAGGCTTCCACGCGGGACTTGGCTGGAACGCGCTCACCGCCGCGCTTGCCGCGTCTTCAAACCCCGCCTACATCATTCCCGCATCTCTTGCACTTTCATGGATTTTTACAGGAGCGGATAAAACAGCCCTGCTCGGAAACTTTTCATTCAATTTTACAGCCTTGGTGCAGGGAATTCTTTTGCTGACTCTTGCGGTCAAGGAATTCGACTTTGGATTTACCGCCGCGTTTCAGTTTCTAAAGCGCGCATACAAAAAGAACGTGCATATCCGGCGCAGAGGCTCTGTATGATTTTAGGAATCCTTGCCTCGGCGTCCGCGCTCCTTTTAATTGCGGTCGGCGCTCTCTACAGCGAATATGCGGGACGGCTCGCGCTTTTTTTGGACGCAGCGGTAAATCTGTCCGCATTTTTATTTTTTACATTCTTCTCGGCGACTGGAAATGCGGTTTTTGCATTCTGCCTTGCGGTCTCTGTTTCGTCCGCGTTGATTTACGGCTCCGCTTTGACGATAGAACGACTGAAAGCCGACCCATTTGTCGCGGCAATTGCGCTTTCTCTCGTCATCGAAGGCGCTCTCAGCGCGCTTTCTGCAAACCTTTTTGGGACGCGCGGCGTATTGACTGCCGAAAACTTTGTCTTTGTACGCGCCCATGTCCGTGTTGCTGCCGCCGCGGTATGTGCCGCTTTGTCCGCACTCTTACTGCTTTTTTTAAAGACCAGCGTAAAAGGTTTGTATTTTAGGATTTCCGGCACCAATCCCGACGTTTTAGAAGCGCGGGGCATAAACAGCGCGGCATACAAGTGCAGGGCGTGGCTTATCACCGCGTTTTGCGCGTCCGTTGCCGGCGTTTTTTACGCGGCGGAAATATCGTCGTTTGTCCCGAACATCGCAGGCGGTCGCGGCTGGATTGCGCTGGTGCTCATCTTTTTAGGACGGAAAAAGCCGCTTTTTATCGGTGCCGCTGCGCTTTTCTTTGCTGCCGCCGAGTACGCATCCTCCTATCTCCCCAACGCGCTGCCGAACATTCCCTCCGCGCTTTTAATTGCGCTGCCGTACATCGCGGCGCTGGCGGTCATTTCGGCTCTGCCGCGCGAAAGGACGGGGGCGTAGGGGGAGAGAAATACTCGTCATTCCCGTCCCGCCCTATCGTTCTTACGCGCTTGCAATTCGTCCGTGTTCCAAGATGATTTTGCGCTGCGCTTGGTCGCCGACTTCGATGTCATGCGTTACAACGATAATCGTGCTGCCGGAATCGTGGAGTTTTCGGAAAATCTCCATGACGATGAGTTCGTTTTTTTCGTCGAGGTTTCCGGTCGGCTCATCGGCGAGCAAAACTTTTGGATGATTGATGAGCGCGCGCGCAATGCAGACACGTTGCTGCTCGCCGCCGGAAAGTTGGTTCGGCAGGTGGTGCGCGCGCTTTTCAAGTCCCACGCTTGCAAGCGCCTCCATCGCTTCATCCTTGTCCGGCATACTGTGGTAATACTGCGCCATCATCACGTTTTCAAGCGCAGTCAGATAATTCACAAGGTGGAACTGTTGGAACACCAGCCCGATTGTGTCGCGCCGCACGACGGTCAATTCTTTATTGGAGAGTTTTGAAATATCGCGGCCGGCAAGTTCAATTTTTCCGAACGAAGGCTTATCCATGCAGCCGATGATGTTCATCATCGTCGTCTTCCCCGAACCGGACGGCCCCATTATCGAAATCCACTCGCCCTCTGCGACGGAAAGATTTACGCTGTCAAGCGCTTTTAATTCGCCGTACACTTTAGAAACATTATTTAAAGTCAAAATATCCATATCAAATTCCCCTTTTATTGAATTTCTGGAAACCTATCCGACAACGAAGTTATCGAACTGGAATTGTTATTCGCCGCGCAAAACCAGTGCGGGGTCAATGTCAACCGTTGTCCGCACAGGAATAAGGCAGGAAACGACGGTGATGACTGCCGAAACCGCCGCCGTAAACGGAACGAGCGGGAGCGGAAAACTGACCGTCCGCGCAAAAACATTGACGCTTACGTTGTTTGCAAAAAAATAGCCCAGCACGATGCCGATAAGCCCGCCCACAACACCGAGCACGAGCGCCTCGCCTAAAAAATCCTTGACGACGCTTGCATTTGACGCGCCGAGCGCTTTTTTTAGCCCGATTTCCTTTTTGCGCTCGGCAACGGACGCCATCATCGTGGTAGTAACGCAAATCATCGTCAAAAAGAGTACGATAACCGTAACAATCCAGACGAGCGCTTGCAGTTTGTTCAAAACTGCGTCCTGCGACTCGGTAACGCGCTTTACGAGGCGGGCGGTAACGGATGCGCCGGAGTTCTCGACCGTGTTTTTTATCGACGCAAGAAATTCCTGATTGCCTTCTACGCTGCATTCGATAACGTCGAATACGCCCTGCCCGTCAGTTTGCGCTGCGCCGCCGATGTTCAAAACGTCTTCTGCATTCATAAAAACGAATTCTTCTTCAACGCCGCCGGTAATAACGATACCGGTAATCGTGCACTGCGTAACCGTTTCGTCCCCGTCTGGTTTCGGCGTGTTGATGACGATGCTGTTGCCGATTGACGCGGAGAGTGCTTTTGCAATTTCGTTGCCGATTAACACTTCTTTTGCCGCGCCCGGCCATTCGCCGCGCACAAGCCAATACGGACTACTGTTTTTCGCTTCTTTTAAGTCGGTGCCGGCAAGCATACACGGCTGCTCGTTGATTTTCGCGCTTTTATACACGTAGGGCGCAAAGCCGACCAGCTTTTCGGCAGGAATCGCCGCACGGATTTTTTCTGCATCGGCTCTGCTTATCTTGCCGTCCAAATCTTTTGCGGCATCCACGCTCGGAAGAAAAATAATGTTTGCGCCGTAGGAGCGGAAAACCTTTCCCATTTGACGCGGAATGTCGTAGTAAATCGTCAGTAAGCCGGAAAGCACACACGCGCCGATGGAAACGGCAAGGAGCGCGGTCATCATGCGGCTCTTCCGCCGCAACAGCGAGCCTAAAATCATCTTAAAATACATATTTCGTTTTGTCATTCCAACTCCTCATGTTAAATTCCGCGTTATTCCTATCCATGTTGACTGGATTCGCCTCTCCGTTTTCGCCTGTCATTTTTCCATGCCGACTGGACAAGCCGCCCTCTTTCGTCCTATCTGCCGTGCAGGACTTCCGTCGGGTTGAGCTTCAAAAGGTAGCGCAGGGCGGGCAGACTTCCGATGAGCGTGATAAGAAAAATATTTATCACGACAATCGGAATGACCATCGGCGTTACCGGAATGGCGGACGAAAAAACCGTCTGCCCGATAATCTGCGTAATGCCGAGTCCCGCAAAATAGCCCGCCGTGCCGCCGAATACGCCCGTTATCATAATCTGCGTCAAAATCAGCAGGGCGACCGAATAATTTGCCGCGCCGATCGCTTTTTGCAGTCCGATTTCCGTGCGGCGTTCCATAACGCTTGCGCTCACCAAATTTGAAATGCCGAGCGCAGAGGCGATGAGGCTTAAAATCGTGATGAGGAGCATGAGGAGCGCGGTTTTGTTCAAAATTGCGCCTTCCGATTCGGAGACTTGCCGCACCGCCTTTGCCACGCTGTCCGTCAGCACTTCCTGAATCTGATAGCAAATACTGCTGACGTAGGCGGTGCAGTACCAGACTTCTTTTTCCTTTATCGTGAGGCTCAGCGGATTGCGCGCCGCTTTCCGCGCAAGGTCGTTGTCAGGCGTCGTAAGTGCGCTGACTTCAATACTTTCAACGATGTTGGTGCGTCCGTATAATTCCTGCGCGTCTTTAAGCGGAACGTAGACGTTTTCGTCCTCCGCGCTGCCGGAATTAAAAACCGCCGCAATCGTAAAAACTTTTTTTCCGCCCGCCGCTTCAAGCGAAATCTCGTCTCCGGCTTTCAGCGCATTTCTGCCGGCAAAAAGACTGCCCGCCATGCAGACGCCCTCGTCCGTGTCGCGCGGCCATTCGCCGTTTACTTCCCACCACGTGCGCATCCGGCCCATGCCTGTCGAGATGGATTGCCCCGTACTCAAGTCAAGCTGCTTGTTGAACCACGTGCCGATGACTTTCACTGCGCTGCCTGAATGCTCGTCCGTTGCGTTTACCGTCAAAAATGGTGCGAAATCTACTATATTATATGCCCAGAAAATCGTTTTGATTTTTGGCAGTTCGTCTTCGCGGAGAAAATGCCGAACCGCGGACTTATTCGTGTCTGCGCCATAAATGCTCGTCAAAAGGGACGCCTCTTTGTGCATGACCGTAATGTTTGCGCCGTAGGTTTTTAATTCCTGATTCACTTTGTCGCCCACGCCGAGCATGGTGTTGAGCATGGCGCTGGAGAGCGCCGCACCGAGCGCAATCGTAAAGGCAATCATCAGCATTTTCGATTTTTGGCGGAACAGAGCGCCGCCTATCATTTTCCAAAACATCCGTCCACCTGCCTATCTAAAGCGATACGATTCTTTTTCAAGGTCGCTCAAATATATTTTAATTTTCCCGTCGTGAATGATGTAGACGAGCGGCACGGGATTACAGCCGCCCGGAAAACCGATGGTGCCGCGATTCATCACGACATCGCAGAGTTTACAGACAACCTGCCCTTTCCGCTCAAAATAGCCGCTCGGGCCGCAAATATCGCAGGCGTCAAGGCACACGCCATAGGAGCCTTCGCTTTTTTTGATTGCGATAAAGCGCATAGCGATTCCTTCCTGCGATTTGTATTCGTAGCGGTGCAGACGACTGTCTTCCAGTTCCTCCAAAGGAATGACTGCCGCCCCGTCGGCAATCGCGTAATTTTCCGGCGGAGACAACGGGACTTCGCGCCCCGCGTAAAAGCGCAAAACGGTAAGCGAAAGCGCGTTAACGGCAAGCAAAATGAGCAAAAATTGCGCCCAGTTGCGGGCATTTTTATTAATCGACTTGAGTTTCCGCAATTCCGCCTTATTTGAGTACGGTTTTGTGATTTTGATATTGTTTTTCCACAAGATGACGGCAGCCGCGGCGATACAAGCGATTTCGCCAAGCACGAAGTAGCGGTTATTATTGACGACAAACGCAATAAATCGGAAGAGCGTCCGGTTTTTCGGAATGATTTTAAGCGAATAGAGCCGCTGTACGATGACAATAATCTGCGTAACGCCCAAGACTGCAACGGCTCCTGCTGCCAAAATGCGGAGCTCCGCCGTGCCGATTTTTGCAAGCGACTTGTAAACGGCAAGAAAGATGAGCAAAAGCACACAGAGCGCAAGCGTAAACCCCAGCACGCGGAAAAGCACGAGCGAGCTGACCGCGCTTTCGCCGTAATAGACAAAGGCTTTTTGCACAGATGCCATTATCGGCACGTAATAGAACATCGACGACGCGACATAAATAAAAAACGCCGCTGAAAACGCAATGTCCTGCGATTTTTTTTGCGGCGCGGCTGATTTCTTCAATAAAAAGAATAGAAAGACGGCAAAACTGACTGCGACCGGAATTATGCTCCAAAAAGCAAACTGCGTTCGGTTCATATAGTTCGGAATTGAACGCAGGATTATCGATACAACGCTTGCCGCAATTCCGGTTAAAAAGGCAAAAAGCGTGAGACGCCATTTATTCGACTCGGCAATGACTGTAAAAGCAACGGTTACGACTGCGAGAATTAAAACAAACGCCGAGGCACTGTCCATAACCCGTACAAAAAATTTTAAGATACCCAGCCTCCTGATTAGACCTATTCAAAACAGAATTATCGAACTCAAAAAATAAGGAGCGAAAATACATTCCGCTCCTCATGGAATTTTTAAATTGAGGGGCTGCCGCACCTAAAAGCGTCTTACACAGCCGGCTTTCGCATTACCACTGCGGACCAGCCCATTCAAAGTCAGGCCATTCAACGATAAGCGGCTCTGTCCAGAAGCGGCCGGTAACGCCGGTTTCCGCGTCAACGTGCAAGAGATAGTCGTTGCCCGGCGCCTTGATTTCAAACTTAACGTTGTACATACCAAGTCCTTCTTCGAACTTCATATTTGCGCCGTAGTGCGGACCGTCGCTTGCGTTCATCGGCATAAATGCAACTTCCTGCACTTTGTTTGACCCGTGCTTTTGAATGTATGCCTTTACGTGCAGGTACGGAACAAAGTCTCCTGCGCCGTAGCCGAGCGCAACGCCCATGTCGTTCGCGCTGATGTCCGCTTCTACGTGGCAGTCCGCATCGTTTTTCGCAAGACTGTTTCCAGCGGGTTCCATATCGACCGGCTGGAAGTACACGCCGCCAACATGAAGCGGGCCGACGTCCATTTCATCGCCGAACGGGAATTCGTCAAATCCTGCAGCCTCTTCTTCCGTAGGTGCAGGAGCCATTTTGTCGCCGCTTTCGGACATCATCTTTGAATTATCCGCTTTTGTGCAGGACGCAAAGACGAATGCGAATGCCGACGCAGTTAAAACTACTGACAATAACTTTTTCATAAAAAAGCTCCTTATAAAGATTTATATTGTAATCGTAGCGATTATAATATCCAAATTCGCTCCACGCGGAGACACGACACGCTCTTTACGAGCGTTAGACCTGTTTGATAAGCATTGTCAACAGGTCTATTACGCATTTTCGGCGGACTGCTTTAATTCCTCCGTGCGGCGTTTACTCTTTTTGATGTACCACGCGGCAAGACCCGCTGTAATCAACAGGATAATAAACTGCGGAATGATGCTCTCGTAGGTTGCGTAAATGCCGAGCAAGTCAAAGTTGAAGTTGCCCATCCAGCCGACCGCCGTCTTCGGCACCATGCCGGCTTCCTGCAACTCGCCTACGCCCTTTCCCGTAAAGGAAAAGCACATAACGTACATCAAAACGCTTGTTACGATGAAGAACGGCTTTAACGGAAGTTTCACGCTCAAAAATCTGAACGCAAGGAAGACCGCCGTCAGCACGATGACCGCAAGCGCAATTGCCGCCCACATTGCGATACGTCCTTGCGCGCTGTCAACTGCAACGCCTTGAAAGAATAAAATCAATTCCGCGCCCTCGCGCGCAACTGCAATAAACGCCGTAAAAATCAAAAGCCATTTGTTGCCGGTCGTAACTGACGTTTCGACTTTCGATTTAATGTATTTTTCCCAATTCTGCGCTTCTGACTTCGACAACATCCAGTTGCTCACGTAGAACAACACGATGACGGCAACAAACATTCCGATTCCTTCGAAAATCTCGCGGGCAATACCGCTTTGCGCGCCGGCAATAAGACCAAAGAGCACCGCAAGAATGACGCTGAACACAATCCCAAAGCCGCCGCCCGCATACACGGTTTTGACGTATTTGCTTTTACCCGTCTTGACCAGATAGGCAATAATTGCCGCAATGACCAAAATCGCTTCCAATCCTTCGCGGAGCACCAGCACAAACGACGCAATGAACGTCGCCGCGGCTCCTGAACCTTTACCTTTGTTTTTGCCGGATGTTCCGTCAAGATCCGCCGCATCCTGATACAGCATTTTGATGAGCATATCCTTATGCTCTTTGACTTCCTGCGCATTTTTGTCGCTTTTTACGTTTCTTCTATATTGATAGAACGCGTTTTCCACCGCCGTCTTCCGCGCGCCGGAAAGATAACCCATCGTTATCTTTTCCATTCCCTTTGACTCGTAATAGCGGAAATACGCCGCGTTGACTTCCGCATAGGCTTCTTTATTTTTGCCCTGCGTGTATAAATCGTAGGCGTTGTTTAAATGCACTTCCATTTGTTCGACGATACTCGTCCACGTAGAATATTCTTTTTGTGCCTGTGCAAAAACCTGTACTTGAAAAACCGACAACAGCAATAAAATCGATATAAAAAAACGAGTTTTGGACTTCATATAATACCTTCCGGCAATCTTCTCCGACTAAAGTTAGTGTATGTTAACTCACCGTAGAAAGTCAAGATGGAGAGGAAAATTCGAGCGATTTGCACTGTTAAAACGCGGCAGAGGGCGGAAAAACTTTTATTTTTCCGTCCGCAACCTTATTCGATTATTGACCGTATTGACTGGAACGGAAATTATCTGCCCCTGTGCCGCATTTGCTCTTTGCAAAACTATCCCGTCGGCAGAAATCACCATTTATCAGCGAACTCCAGCCGCCGATAAAAACGACATGTTTCCATGAGTTTTGCCCGCTAAAGAGCCAAATTCCATTTCCCCGCGAGTTTTCTGTAAGAAAACTCGTAGCGGGCGGCAAGCAATCAAGTTTTTCAAATTGCATAGTAACCGCCCGCAGTAAAACGTGCAGCAGGCAGCACTCCGTCTAAGTCATTCACACAGCTTTCTCTGCCGCCTGCATTTTTACTTCGTTTTGTAACGGTTCTCCGGCAAAAAACGCTTTGATGTTTCCGAGCGTCGTTTCGGCGATATTGCCGAGCGCGTTCGTTGTAAGGAAGGCTTGGTGTCCCGTAATAATAACGTTTGGAAAAGTTAAAAGACGGGCAAGAACGTCGTCGGTTAAAACGTGCGTAGACCAGTCCCCAAAGAAATATTTGCTTTCTTCTTCGTAAACGTCGAGCGCCGCGCCGCCGATTTGGTGATGCTTAAGCGCGTGAACGAGCGCTTTCGAGTCGATAAGCGCACCGCGGCCAGTATTGATGATAATCGCATCGCTTTTCATTGTTTTCATCGAATCGTGATTTACCACGTGCTTCGTTTCTTCGGTCAGCGGACAGTGCAAGGAAAGCACATCGCTCCGCTTAAAAATATCTGCGAGCGACACGTATTCAATTCCCTTTTCCTTTGCCCATTCCTTGTTCGGATACAAATCGTAGGCAATTACGTTCATGCCCATTCCCTGCATCAGCGCTGCCATCGTCTGTCCAATCTTTCCAGTCCCCAGAACGCCGCCAGTCAGTCCGTATAAGTCGCGGCCAGTCAATCCTTCTATATTAAAGTTTGCAGTTTTTGTGCGGAGGTATGCCTGCGGAATGTGGCGCGTCAACGCCATCAGGAGCGCAATTCCGTGCTCGGCGACGGCATGGGGCGAATACGCAGGAACGCGGACAGCCTTAATTCCTGCTGCCGCTGCTGCCGGAAGGTCAACATTGTTAAAGCCCGCACAGCGCAGTGCAATCAGCTTAACGCCGCTTTCCTTTAGTTGTGCAATAACTTCCGCATTGACAACATCGTTGACAAACACGCACACAACGTCGTACCCGCGTGAGGTCGGCGCCGTATTTTCATTCAATTTGAATTCAAAAAAATCAATATGATAGCCGAAAGCTTCATTCACTTTGCTAAAAGAGGTTTTGTCATACGAATGCGTATCGTAAAATGCAATTTTCATCAGTATCTCCTTGAAAATTTACGGTACCATACAGTTTTTTCTGTCGGATTGCAACAAACCGCACATTTTATGTTCAGAAGTATCGAGGGCGCAGACTGTGTTCGTAACCGGCTATACGCTCCAATTGCTGCCGGCGGCAGAGAAATAAGTTTGAAAGTCTTAATGGATTTGCCGTCAGCACGAGTTTGCCTAAGGCAAACCCGCGTAAAACGGTCTGTGCAGGATTTTGCGGGACGCAATTTCCGCTTCTATCCGGCGCAGGCTAAGTTGCCGTCGTTTACGGGTCAAACAAAAGAAAGAAACGGAATTGCCCGCAGGTGCATGGCATTTACGCTTTGCGCCGGTCATGCAAGGTATGGTTGTACAAATGCGCTTGCGCGCACGGTAAAGCCGGCGCAGGCTAAGTTTCCGTCGTTTACGGGTCAAATTAAAGAAAAAAACGGAATTGCCCGCAGGTTCGTGGTATTTACGCTTTGCGCCGGTCATGCGTGGGATGGTTGTACAAGTGCGCTTACGCGCACGGTAAAGCCGGCGCAGGCTAAGTTTCCGTCGTTTACGGGTCAAATAAAAGAAAGAAACGGAATTGCCCGCAGGTGCATGGCATTTATGCTTTGCGCCGGTCATGCATGGGATGGTTGTACAAGTGCGCTTACGCGCACGGTAAATCTGGCGCAGAATGTATTTCCGTCGTTTACAGATTCTCCGAGTACGGAGCGAGCCCTGCCGCACGTCCGCCGCGTTTACGGCCCCCTTGAGATGACAGCGCGCGGAATTCCGGCTATAGTCCAGTATGACTTCCGATTTTTTGACTGATATACAAGCCGTCGTGTTCGATATGGACGGTATACTCCTCGACACGGAAAGCATTTCACACAAAACGTGGGAGAGAGCCGGTCTTGAATTCAACATTTGCGATGCAGGGTCGGTTTATCACAACTGCGTCGGTTCAAATCTTACCGATACGCTCGCGTTCCTCAAAAAGCAGTACGGTACAGAGTTTGACGCCGATGCTTTTATGCGCCGCACCTCTACGCTGTTCACTGAAATGGAAAAGCAGGACGGCATTCCGCTGATGGACGGAGCAAAAGCCGCACTCGAATATCTCAAGCCAAAATACCGGCTTGCGCTTGCTTCATCCACGAAGCGGGCGACCGTTACGCGGCAACTTACGGAGGCGGGACTTATCGGTTATTTTGAAACGCTGACCTGCGGCGACGAAGTTGCGCATTCAAAACCTGACCCTGAAATTTACGTGCGTGCCTGCGCTTCTCTTGCTGTGCCGCCGCATTTTTGCGCCGCCGTCGAAGACAGTCCCAACGGCATAAAAAGTGCGCACTCAGCAGGTCTTGCTGCAATCATGGTGCCCGACCTCATTCAGCCGGACGACGAGTTAAAAAAATTGACTGCGCGAATCCTGCCGTCTCTCCAAGATATCGATACAGTTTTGTAAGAGGGCGAGGCTGCCTTCCTGCACTCTGTGGCGGCAAGACGTTGTTTCCAGTCAACAAGGAATGGAACACAACGAGAGGCTTGGCTGTACAAAAAGGAATGTTGACTATCTGCTCGTCTTTTCCTGCACCCCGCTCCCCGTGTTCCGGACGCGCTTCGGCTTGAATGCCAGACTGTTTTCTGCATGAATAAAATACAGTCCGCAGAAGACATGCCCCCTGCCCTGTGACAACTAATAGTGCGGAAAATGCGCATTTGCTGCCGCAGTTATTTTAGACAGCGGCAAACCCGGAAGCCAACATGGTTAGAAGTAGCACTGGGGTAAAATACTCCTCTGTTCGATACGGAACTTTCATGTGCTGCCAGATTAAAAGCGCCTCCGCGCGTTACCATATTAAGAACATCATTTATGAGTCCTTTGGGATTTTCAACGTAATCGCCAACCGTATATTTGTCGTCGCTTTCCGTTGCGGCACGGAATATCATATCGTAGCACCATTCCAATACATTACCGCTCATATCGTATATGCCGAGCGTGTTAGGATTCAATTTTCCGACTTCATGGGTGCCAAATTCTGGATTGTTGGAAGTAGTTTTTTTTCTATACCAGCCGTATCCATCAAGTTTAGGGTCATCAGAGAAATCCTTAAAATTATCTGGCGTTTTATCGGTGTTAACTCCAGCATACGAATACTGCCATACGTCCGCATTGGGATTTCCGCCGCGCGCAGCAAATTCCCATTCCGCTTCTGTCAGCAAGCGGTAGCCGTATTTTGCCTCTGCTTTATCGCTGATAGTTACTTTCGCTTTCTCTATATGTCTATCGCTCAGTGTCCGCTGGATACTTTCTATTTTGTAATAAGGCGTAAGTCCTGCTTTTTCGCTGAGTTTATTGCAAAAATAGATGGCATCAAACCAGCTCATCTTTTCTACTGGACGACTTTCTTGTGTTTCGCCTGCAATGGGAGCCGTATCATACGGGGTATAACCTGATTTTATTCCAGTATTATTAAAAAAACTCGGTTTATTATTACAAGTCGTATCGCCGTTTAGGACTGATTCATATAATTTTTGCGTAACCTCATACCGTCCTACCGCATACGCACTCAATTTTACTCTGCGTCCCTTTACAAAGACGCCTTTGCGGTTATCATCGTCATTTTTCTTATTGTGACCACTCCAGCTTAAATCGTCCGGCATGGTGATTGTCGCAGATTGTCCCGCCGGAACAACAATAACTTCGTTCGTTTTCTCGATAGGAACACCGTCAATCTTTATATTGCCGGTTGCCTCGTCCAAATGAGCGGCTTTCGCAGTGTCCTTTTGCTTTTGAGACGAATCAGAAAGTATCCCGAGCATTTCCCCCGCGCCTTTCCATGCATATACGCTCACGCCGCTGCTTGCATTTCCTGCCGCGTCATACGCTTTGACTATGAACGTGTGCTTGCCGTTTGAAAGACCCGCAATCTGTTTTGTCTCGCCGTCCGCCTTGTTCACTTCAATACTTTGACTTCCATTCGTGATGACGACTTTCTCAAAGTCTGTATCGGCAGGATTTTTCCAGCGCAGCGTTATGTAGTGCCTTCCTGATTCAGCGTTTAAATCCGTTACATCTGCAGGAGGCAAATCCAGCATCCACACCGCATAGAGTGTTACAGTGCCGCCGGATGCTGCCGTAAGATTAAACACGGACGCTTTATCGGTATAATTTACGCCGCTTGCGTCGGATTGCGTGTTCCAGCCGGCAAAAACAAAACCGGTTTTGCTGAACGCATTTGCCGTAAGCGTTTGCGCAGTGCCGTATACGAAATCTTGTGCAGGCATACTGCCTATACCGCCGTTTGCGTCGAAGATGACTTTATACGAGCCTGCCGTCCACTTTGCATAAAACTTCTTATTACCACTAGAACCTTTTTTAATCTTTTCGATTTTGCTGCCGGTAAAGTCAGATTTTTCATACCAGCCGCGGAAAACATAACCGGACTTTGTTGGCACCGGAAGCGGTATGGCCGCTGAATCTGCCGTGTAACCCGCCGGAGAATCGGCAGGATTTATACCTCCGTTAAGTTCATACGAAATGGAATAGACTGCGGGGGGGGGGGGGGGGCATCCCGTGAAATTTATGCTTTGCAGGAAAAAAATATCGACGCGGCAGCAACCCGCAACGGCGTTTTTCGATAAATCGAGAGTTTTTCAATTTCTAATTTCATTGTAAATCTCCTTTTACATATATTTTTGGATTAAAATCGTAATTGGGTACTGATTCGCCTATCCAGAACAAAACAAACAAGTCTGCCCCAACACATAGACTAAAAAACGTAATTTTTCTTGCAGATTGTATCGTCGATTTATAACAAGTTTTTAATAAAATAACAATCAAAGAGAAAATACACGCTTTCATGCCGCATTGAAACGAAGACATTGCCCCTCCCCTGCGCATTTCCGTGTGTACGCATACAGAAGCCCAATCCCCTGCCTGTCATTCACACTTCTTGCCATCCCTTACCCCGCTCCCTCCATCAAACTTAGCTGCCTTCATCCGCGCTGTTTTCAAACTTCGTGAAGGTCGGGAAAAACTTCATTATGACGTCGCCGGTAGCTCCGTTGCGCTGTTTGGCAACAATACATTTTGCGTCCTGCACCGGCTCTTTCTCTTCCATGATTTTTCTGTCGCGGTGTAAAAATAAAACAACATCCGCGTCCTGTTCGATGGAGCCGGAACCGCGGAGCTGGGCGAGGTTTGGCTCTTGTCCTTCCGCGTCGCGGGCAACTTGAGAAAGCGCGATAATCGGAATGTCAAGCTCGCGCGCAAGCGCTTTAAGCGATTTTGAGATTTCAGAAACGGACTCGTAAACCGGAGCCGCAGGATTTTCCGTCGTGATAAGTCCGATATAGTCAATAAAAATCGCCTGCACGCCCTGATTGACTTTCATACGCCGCGCCATCGCGCGTAAATCAATGAGCTGCATATTCGGCGTGTCTACGATATAAAGCGGCGCGTTATAACACATTCCCGCCGCGTCCTGTAGTTTTTGAAAGTCCGCCATGCTAAGCTGACCGGAACGCAGTTTGTAGCTGGGAAGACGCGACACCTGCGCCAAAAGACGCTGTCCAATCGACTGGTATGACATTTCAAGCGAAAAAAATCCGCACGGAATGTGCTTTTCGACTGCAATCGTCTGCATCATCGAAAGGGCGAACGCAGTTTTTCCGATGGATGGACGCGCACCGATAACGATGAACTCTGACTTTTGAAATCCGCTGGTCATCGTGTCCAGTTTGGCAATACCGCTTGGAATTCCGGTCAACTCGGAATTGTTTTTGTATCGTCGATCGATAAGTTCGATTGTTGAGGAGACAACATCCTTCATTTCGTAAATCTGCGTCGATTCATTGTGGTCGGAAAGGGTAAAAATGCTTTTTTCCGCGTCCTCTAAAAGCGTGCGGCTGCTGCGTGTTTCATCAAATGATGACGCGCGCAATTCCGATGACATTCGAATAAGGTCGCGTCGCACTGCCGTGTCAAGAACAATACCCACGTAATAACTGACGTTTGCCGCCGTCGGTACCGTATCCGTCAAGGACGCGATATATGCCGTCCCGCCTGCCTGCTCGATTTTCCCAAGTTTGGTAAGCTCGTTGATTATTGTCAGCGTGTCGCCATGTACGTTTTGCTTGAACAGCGACACCATCGCTTCAAAAATCATTTGGTTTTGAAACGAATAAAAGCGGTCGGCTTTGAGCATCGTAACAACGTCGGACATTGCCCCCCACTCAAGCAACAGCGCGCCAAGCACCGCTTGTTCTGCGTCAAGATTATGCGGAGGCACTTTGTCTTTTAATTCAATCGCCATATTTTCTCCATTTTCGATTTTAGGGCGCAAACTTAGTGTTCAAGCGGCTTTTTGCAGTTATATTTGCGGCCTTGCGCCCCATAAAACTCCATTTACTGCAAGGTTGCGACAGCAACTTGTGCGGACGGAACAGCGCATTGTCTTTTAAGCGTCCGTTATCTGCCTCAGCTATTAAAACCCATCTTGTTAGTGTGCCGCACGGCAAACTAACGGCAGGCGGCAAGTCCTCTATAATTTTCACACTTCGTTTTTCCGCCTGCCGCTTTATGCACCGGCTGTTCACCGGAACTACCGCTCTATTCACCACTTATTCACAAGTTATCCACATTGTGGATAACTTTATTTAAAGACACAAACGGCGGAACTCCATTTTGGGAATTCCGCCGTTCACCAGCCGCGCGTTTAGAACACGGAAAGTTTACGCTTGTTAGAAACCAAAAGTATCAAACAAGTCGATTATTCAGCGTCGCTGTGCGTTGGCGCATCTTCTTTCGCTTCGTTCTTTTTGTCGGATTTCTTTTCCGCAGATTTTGCAGCGTTCGGGTCTTCCTGCGCCTTTACCGTGATAGAGATAGCCGCGGTCTGGGCTTCGTAGAGTTTTATCGTCGCGTGATAATTTCCGACGGACTTTATAACCAGCCCCGGAATCTCAATGCGTTTGCGCTCGATTTCAAAACCATTTTTGGCAAGCATATCGGAAACGACCTGCGCAGAAACTGCGCCGTAGAGTTTACCGTTCGAGCCAGCCGGCATAACGATTTCAAACGCTGCGCCTTCAAGTTTTTCTTTTATGCTTCGCGCATTCTGGCGTTTTACCTCTTTTTTCGCTTCGATTTCAGCTTTTCTTGATTCAAAAAGCGCCGCAGTCATTTCATTATACGGAACGGCAAGATTCCGCGGGAACAAAAAGTTCCGCGCATAGCCGTTTGCAACCATCTTTACATCGCCCTCTTCACCGAGGTGTTTAACGTCAACATTCAGAATAATTTTCATTTACAAGCTCCTTTTCCCCTTTCGGATTAGTGTACCTGTTCGATAACATTGTCGAACAGGTTTCGTGATTGTGCGTCGCGTCATCAGGAGTAGAATCGCGTCCGCCGTTTACTCCGTTACAAACGGAAGAAGACAAATCGCGCGCGCGCGTTTAATTGCGCCGGCAAGTTCACGCTGGTGCTTTGCGCATGTGCCGGTTATGCGGCGCGGAAGAATTTTTCCGCGCTCCGTTGTAAAGCGGCGCAAAGCGTCAACATCTTTGTAGTCGATTTTTGTTTTGTTCGTACAAAACCGGCATACTTTTTTGCGGAAAAAAGTTTTGCCCTTCGCGCGTCCGCCTTCGCGGTTATCTTCTTCGCGCCCGTCGGTTTCGTTCGTTGACGCAGTCTGAACTGCGGCGTTCTCGTCCAAATTCTCGTTTTCTTTTATTTCTTCTGACATAATTTACTCCAAAATGTTAGAAAGGAATGTCTTCAGGGAAGTCGCTGCCGGAATCGGTAAAACCGCCGCTTCCGTATCCTTGCTGCATTGAACTTTGCTGATGCGCTTCCGGTTTGGGCTGGAAGCCGCCGAATGTCCCCCCGGTCTGCTGACCGCCATCCGAGCGTCCGCCCAAAAGCTGGACATTGTTCGCAATGATAGAAATTTTACTAAACGGCTGTCCGTCTTTTTCCCATCTGTCCTGCTTTAAGTATCCGTCAACTGCAATCTGCTTGCCCTTGGTAAGATAGGGCTTTAAGTTCTCCGCAGTTTTTCCCCACACTGTAACATCGAAGAAGTTTGCTTCTTCAATCCATTGGTCGCCGTTTTTCCGGCTTCTGTTTACGGCAATGCTCAAATCAGCCTTCGCCTGTCCATTTCCGACATACGCGAACCGCGGCTGACCGTTTCTACGGTTTTCATCTACGCCTGCCGTAAGCCGCCCGACAAGCACTACGTGATTTAAGTCCGTCGCCATATCATACCTCTTTACCGACTGCTATTTATCTTCAAGTTTGACGAAAAGATATTTAAGTAAGTCGTTTTGAAGTCTGAATGTACCGTCAATTTCAATGATTTTATTAGGATTGATTTTTACGGTAAAAAGAACAAAGCGTCCGCGCTTATGTTTTTTCACTTCGTAGGCAAGGTCGCGGTCGCCGAATGGCTTTTCTTCTTCGATTTCCGCACCAAAATTCTTGAGCGCACTGCGTACTTCTTCAGCGCCTTTTTTTGATCTTTCCTCATCAAGCGGAAAAATCGTCATAAGTTCATACTTTCGCATATTTTCTCCTTATGGACTTTGGAAACTCGTACGAGCTTCAAGGGGGTATGCGGATAATAGCGAAAGGCGGGGGACGGGGTCAAGCAGGGGGACGAGGAGTATACGGGGCGCAGAAATACAGGGAAGACGCGGCATTCAAAAAAAAATATTTCCGATGCGCTCGCACACAGCACCCTTCGTCTTCTTCATCCGGTACTTTTTGTCCAAAAGCAAAACGCGACGACAGACGCAATAGCCAGAGAAAAGAAATAAAAAATCCTACGAAAAGACGGGGTTTTACGGGAAAAGGCGGGAAATATCGGAAAAATAATGAAATTAAGATTGCACAATATGCAATAAAAAGGCAGGAAGTTTTCTGCGGTTTTACGGATTTTCCCGCCTTTTTTAGCTCCGCTTACAATACATCAATGAAAATAAAATGCTATCCTTACAAGGAAAATCACCCAGACAGGAGATAGTGCGGGCGGGAAAAAAACTTAAAAGATATGATTCATTCTGAGTATTGCTGCGCAAAACTTGCAATCAATGGCACTATAAAAAAAACGAGCACAAAATGTCCATCCAAACAAACAACTGATTTTCCGAGAGCAAAGCTAGGCGGACTGCAAAACCAATACACGTTTTCAAGTCTTATTTATGCCGCCCGTAAGGGGACACGGTTCGGGCAGGAGGTTTTACGGCGAAATGCTTTGTCCGGCCACGCATGTTTCACAAGGAAATCCACGTAATCACAAAAACGCGAGATCGTGATGCTCAAGAAATTGACAGGAACGCCATGCAGATGACCAAAGACGGCTATCAAAACGGACGAAGCATTCAATCGAGTGTTGAAATCTCATGGAATTAAAGCAGGAGACAGAGTCGACGGCGTTTTACAGGAATCGGAGGAAAACGTATGAAAGAATTGAGCATGAAAACAGTGAGCAACGAGATGGCAGTCGAGGGCATCGCAATAGGCATAGGCTTCGTTCGTCTTGAACGCGGCAAGCCTTACGCACATCTCAATGACGGATACGCTTATGGCGGGAGGTTTTTGCAAGGGCGTATTTTTGCCGATAGATGCATCTATTTGGATAAATAACATTTTCAAGGGGAAGGACGGCGATGTTCGCTAGATTGAAACGCGCCCTGCTTATGCTATGGGCGGTATTATCTGTTTTGGCGGTTATTGCCGGAGTCATTTTATTGCGGAAAAGCACGCAGGCGTGATGTATGGAGATTTATAGAGACAGTTGTTTGAAAAACTGTCCATCTTGTCTTGGCTCAAACTCTCTTGATACGATTTTTACAAGGTAATTAACTATATCACGCAAAGACTATTCCATAAAAAAGCCATCGGGAAATACATCTTCCCTGTGGAGACCCCATCCTGCTCCAAAAACTCTATTTCTCTGCGAAGTATATTCACACATCTTGAAGGAGTGTGAATATACTTCGCAGAGGCGGCAACTCCGCTGTGTTTTCAATGCCTTTTCACTGCCCGCCAATTACCCACTACAAATTAAACCCGAAACTTCCCCACTTCCTCCGCAAGCCCTTCAATACAATCCTTGTTCTCCTGCGGGCGGCAGAGAAAGAAGTTTGAAGGATTTATCGTTGTTCCGCCCGCGCGAGTTTTGCTGGCGCAAAACTCGCGGAAAATGGTATCTTGCAGGGGTGCGATGCCACGTAAAAAGCGTATTCGCGCAACGACAATGTACGCTGCCTGTTGCCGCCGCCCAGAAAGACTGTTATGTCGCTCCTCAAAATCCCCTCCGCCCCACAAAAACACCGCCGGAAAATGCAACTTCATAATGCGGAAGAAAACTCCGCATTACACATTCCTACCTTCTCATTATATCTTAAACTTCCCGACTTCTTCCGCGAGTCCCTCTATACTATCCTTATTCTTCCGCGCCAAGTCGTTGACTTCCTGTACGGCATTGTTAATCTGCTGTACGCCTGCCGCACATCTCTTGCAGGCTGCACGTATTGTGTCTGAAAAAAGCTACGAGTTTGGCAGCCTGCCCAAGTTTGCCGTCGGCAAACTTGTTGTGGAGTTTGTCTACCCATCTCCTTCGTATGCGACGTGTTAAACATTTTGCCATCAGAAAGTACAACTCTCCTCCACCCCATAAAAACGCCGCTAAGAAAATACATCTTCCCAGCGGCGTTAATTATCCATTACAAATTACCATTTACACTTTAAACTTCCCGACCTCCTCCGCCAGCCCCTCAATGCTATCTTTGTTTTTCCGCGCGAGGTTATTGACTTCTTGTACGGCGTTGTTAATCTGCTGTACGCCTGCCGCCATTTCGTTCATGCTGTCTTTTATGACCGCCGTGAGTTGGTCGAGTTTCCGCATTTCGTTAGCGACGCCTTTGCCCCCGACAAGCATTTCTTCCGAGCCGTTTTTGACTTCCATTGTAACGGCGCTGATGTTTTTGATTGCCGCGAGCACTTCGCGGCTGCCGTTTTCCTGCTCGCGCATGGCGGCGGTCAACTCGGCGCTCATTCCTCGTACGTTTTCGGAGAGGCTGAAAATCGCGTTGAACTTTTCTTCCACAATTTTAGAACTGTCGGATAATCCTTTGATGTCGTCGCTCAACTTTTTGAGCGTGTCGGTAATCGCTTTTCCCTGCGAGGCGGATTCTTCCGCCAACTTCCGAATTTCGTCCGCGACGACGGCAAAGCCTTTGCCCGCTTCTCCGGCATGGGCGGCCTCTATTGCGGCGTTCATCGCAAGGAGGTTTGTCTGCGATGCAATATTTTGAATGACGCTCGACGCTTCGATAAGCCCGCCGCTTTCGTCTGCGATTTTCTGCGTTACGGTGTTCGAGGCAAGCAGGGTAGATTTGCCCTCCGATGTAGCGGCGGCAAGGTTCTTTACCATGTTATCGCTTTTTTCAAGCGAGTTTGTAATGGACGCGATGTTGGCAACCATTTCTTCGACTGCCGCCGAAGAGTGCACGACGCTCGCGGACTGCGTTTCTATGCTTCCGTTGAGCGTTTCTATCGTGCGGATAATTTCTTCGACAGTGCCCGCCGTTTCTGTAACGCTCGCCGCTTGGGTCAACGCCTGCTGTTTTATGCCGTCAATGTTTGAAGAAATCTCGTTTATCGCGCTCGCCGTTTCCGTCATGTCGCTGGATAGCGAATCGCCTATTTCTTCCATAACTTTGCTGTTTTCGCCGACCATGCGTATCGAAGTTCCAATTTTTTCGATTGTCTGGTTAAAATATTCCGACAAGTCCGTAATTTCATCGTTGCCGTGCACGGGCAGGCGCACCGTCAAGTCGCCCTCTCCCCTTGCGATATTGCGTAGAGCGATGACCGTCGTTTGAATCGGCTTTATCATTGCCTGCGCCGTGAAAAATACAATGATAACGGCAGTCAATAAAATAACGCCGCCGATGACAAACATTGACGCACGCAAGGCATTTACCGTTCCCATGAATTCAAAAACCGGAGCGGAAATGATAATCGTCCAACCGGAGGTCTTCATTTTTGCGAACGAGGCAATGTTTGCTTGTTTTTTATAGGTGTAAAAGACAACGTCGGGCTTTTGGGAATAGATTGCCGTCGAATGGAGTTTTGCAACAGATTCAAATGTTTTATCGTTTTTGCCTGCCTCCATTCCGTTGAATTGCTTGATAACAAAGTCGGAGTTTTTATGTGCGATGGCATTTCCAGTCAGGCCTAGAATAAATGCGTAACCGGTTGTACCGACGACAATGTCTTTAACTTGTTCGGAGAGCCAAAGACCGTCAATATCGGCGTACAATACACCAATGATTGTTTTGTTATCGTCATAAATCGGCACTGATAATCCTATAACGAACATATTTCCAATCGTTTTGTCATTGAATGGTTCTGTTATATAATTTTTACCATTTTTGCTTTCCAAAAACCACGTATCATTCGCATAAGAAAATGCGGAACCGTCTTTAAAATATGCCATACCGTTTTTTTCAATTAAGTACAGGTTCGAAATGTTTTTATTTGCTGCGGCTTCTTTTTCAAGAATATCCATTTTTTCTATAAACGATGAGCGTGCATTTCGTAAAACAGGCATTCGAGCTATACCTTCCAAAAATTGGAACATGGTATTAACCCTGCCGTCAATCACTTCAGCAACATCTGCCGCTTTGTCGATAAGCTGCGCCTCGACCTTTTCTGTTACGGCTTTGCGCGCAATGCGGACTGCAAATAATCCTTCGATTAACGACGCGAACGCAATAAGCGCGCCGAAAATTAAAATCAATTTATTTTTTAACGAAAACCTCTTTGCCACAATCTGACTCCTTGTAATTTTTTATGCGCGGCTGCGCGTGTTATTGTTAGCGGGGACTGGAAAGACGCGGCGGGGAAAGACCTGAATGTCGTATACCGTAAAGGTGTATATCGTGTTGACTGGAACAGCGTATGTGCTGAAAATTACGTTGTATTATATAGAAGAAACCGGGTATTTTCGAGTGCAGTCGACTGTCGAGGTTTTGCTCG
>CAUTOZ010000004.1:0-49615 GCA_963539635.1 uncultured Treponema sp. | reverse complement strand
TAGAACACTCTTTGACTGTGTAAAACTGCGCGAAAAAACCGTACATTTTATAATCCGGCGGCTGCATTTTTTTCAATTCTTTAATCATAGGATTATCATATACCATAGCAAAAAACTATACAATGTTTTTATCGACGATTGGATAGATTGATAAGTTTGCACTCGGATTAGGCACAGTATAATAGTGCCCCTCCGTACGAAAAAAAATGCCGGCTCATCGCGCAAGATAAGCCGGCGTTTTTACAATCGCTGTTTTCGATTAAAACAAAAGATTTTGACTAAACGAATCTTTTTTTAAGCTTTGTAACATTTCTTTGACATTCAATATGCGCTGATTGCGAGAGCCGCGGAACTGCAAGGTTATGTCTTTCAATTCCTCGATAAATGCCCCGTCAACGAGCGTATCAATACAGGAGAGCATTCGCGCGGTGAACTCCGTGTGCTTTCTGCCGTCTTCGGGAAATATGTCTTTTTCAAGGACATAGCCTGTATAGCACCAAATATTTTTTTCAGGGAAAATAGCCCGTATGCGCTCTAAAAAAGGCGCAAGCACGGACTGATTTTCTTCTTCAAACGGCTCACCGCCGAGAACTGTCAAGCCGCTGATAAAGTTCGGCTTTATCGCGTCAATAATTTCCTGCTCAGCGGCTGCCGTAAACTCTTTGCCGTAGCAAAAATTCCACGTTTCTTTGTTGAAACAGCCCTTGCAGGCATTCCTGCAGCCTGAAACGAACAAAGAAACGCGCACGCCCGGCCCGTTTGCAATGTCCGTTTTTTTTATATTTCCGTAATACACGGCGCAAAAATCTACAGGTGCAGGACGCGTTCTTTAATTTCCTGCGTCCGTCCCTGATTCCAGTATTGAGTGCCGATATAGCCGCAGGTGCGGCGGGCAACGTTCATCGTCGTCTGGTCATGATTTTGACAACTCGGACATTCCCACACGAGTTTACCGTCGCCGTCTTCAACAATTTGAATTTCGCCGGTATATCCGCACTTTTGGCAGCAGTCGCTTTTTGTGTTGAGTTCGGCATACATAATATTGTCGTATATATGATGAAGCAGCGCCATGACTGCCGGAATATTGTTTTCCATGTTCGGCGTTTCGACGTAACTGATGGCGCCGCCCGGAGACAATTCTTGAAACTGCGACTCGAACGAAAGTTTCGTGAACGCATCAACGGGTTCAGTAACGTGAATGTGGTAACTGTTCGTGATGTAGTTTTTATCCGTTACGCCTTCGATGATGCCGAATCTCTTTTTAAGGCATTTTGCAAACTTGTACGTCGTGCTTTCCATCGGCGTGCCGTAAAGCGAAAAAGCGATTGTCGTCTCTTTGCGCCATTGAGCGCACGCTTCGTTCATGTAACGCATGACTTCAAGACCAAAAGGCGTCGCGCTCGGGTCGGTATGCGGCTTTCCTGTCATATAGCGGACGCATTCCGACAGTCCTGCGTAGCCGAGCGAAATTGTCGAATAGCCGTTGAAAAGCAGTTTGTCGATTGTCTCTCCTTTTTTAAGACGCGCGATGGCGCCGTTCTGCCAAAGAATAGGCGCAACGTCGCTTGGAGTGCCGAGCAGGCGTTTGTGGCGCAGCATAAGTGCACGGCGGCACAGTTCAAGCCGCTCGTCAAAAATCTGCCAGAATTTCGTCATATCCTTGCCCGACGAACAAGCAAGATCTACAAGGTTTAGCGTTACGACGCCTTGATTAAAGCGGCCGTAAAATTGCGGCTCGTTTTGCTCATTGCGGTAGACCGTCAAAAAGGAGCGGCAGCCCATGCACGGATAGCAGTTATCCTCTTTGAGTTCCTTCATCTTTTTTTCCGAAATATAGTCGGGAACGAGGCGGCGCGACGTGCATTTTGCAGCAAGCTCCGAAAGATAGTAATAGCGAGAGTCCGGCTCGATGTTGTCCGGTTCAAGAACGTAAATGAGTTTCGGGAATGCAGGAGTTACCCAATGTCCCTCTTCATTTTTGACGCCCTGATACCGCTGCTTCAAAACTTCTTCGATAATGAGGGCAAGATCGACTTTTTCCTGTTCGTTTTTCGCTTCGTTCAAGTACATAAAAACCGTTACGAAAGGGCTTTGCCCGTTTGTCGTCATCAAGGTTACGACTTGATACTGAATCGTCTGGACTCCGCGCGTAATCTCATCCTTTAAGCGGGAATTGACGATTTCTGCAAACTGTTCAGGCTGGAACTTTGTCCCCGTTTTTTCTTCGACTGCGCGCAATTCTTTTTGAATCTTTTTGCGGCTCACGTCAACAAAAGGCGCAAGGTGCGTCAATGAAATGCTCTGTCCGCCGTACTGGGAAGAGGCGACCTGCGCGATAATCTGCGTTGCGATATTGCACGCCGTCGAAAACGAGTGCGGCGTATCGATTTTTGTCCCGCTGATGACCGTTCCGTTTTGCAGCATATCGTCTAAGTTTACGAGGTCGCAGTTGTGCATGTGCTGGGCAAAATAATCGGCGTCGTGAAAGTGGATTATGCCGTCTTCATGCGCTTTTACGATGTCTTCGTCGAGCAAAAAGCGTTTTGTAATATCCTTGCTTACTTCGCCCGCCATATAATCGCGCTGGACGCTGACGACAGTGGAATTTTTGTTGGAGTTTTCCTGTTTTACTTCTTCGTTTTCGCATTCAAGAAGCGTCAAAATCTGTTTGTCCGTTGAGTTCGCTTTACGCATAAGCGCATGCTGGTAGCGGTAGGTGATGTACACCTTTGCGACGGCAAATGCGCCGGCTTTCATAATTTCGTGCTCAACCAAATCCTGAATCGCTTCTACGTTCATTTGACTTTTGCTTGCCGCGCACAATTCCGTTACCCGCCCGGCAATCGCCTGCACCTGCCCTTCAGAAAGCTGCTCCGATGCCGGCACTGTCGCGTTCGCTTTAGATACCGCCGTCGAAATCTTACTTATATCGAATACAACTTCTTCCCCATTTCGTTTGATAATCTTCATACTATTCATCTCCTTTTTTACCGTGTGGTATTTTGATTTGCCGCTGCATACGCTAGATATAGCGGTCTATGGATTCGGATAATACTATCCGTAGCGTACGCTGTCAATAAACGCTTTGTTTTTTTTACCGCGCAGGCTTTTGCCGTTGAGTAAAATCTATGCGCGAAACAACGCGCCGCTTGCAGCAGAAGTTTTTTTATACGTCTGAGCTTTTGCTTTTTACAACCGGTAAAAAATCGCGGTCATGCATCTTGACTAAATCGGGGGGGGGGGGGGGTAAGCTATGGTATTCACTAAATTTTGTCAATTCATTTGTTGAATTTTTCAAAATTTTTTGAATACCGAAAAATCTGCCTTCGGAACAGCATTACGGTTTTTCGGCACCTTATATGCGCATGAAAACCATGCAAGGAAAGTTCAAGATGAAAAGAAACAAAACGCTTTTTTCAATTGGAGTATCGCTTTTTGCAATCGGTACGGTTCTTTTGGCGACAGGATGCAGACCGGTCGAAGACAGCAGACGCAATGGCGACTCAGGCGGCGGTTACCATTATACGACGTACTACACCATTACCTATCGTTTTGACGACTGCACTCCGTCTGATTCCAGTTATTTTTCAAACTACAAACCGGCAGAGCAGAAAGTAAAAGAAGGAGAGACGGTAACGCTTGCACAGGCGGGAAGTAAAAGTAAGGGCGGCGAAACATGGAAACCGGAATATGCCGTACACAGAGGAGACGAAAAAATCCTTCTGGGCTGGAGCACTCATTTTTATCCGACTGAAATTGAGTATCAGTTCGGTCAAACAATAAAACCGACCGCAAACATGACGCTCTACCCCGTATTCTCAAAATACGGCGTCGGCGACAAAATCAACGGCAAAACGGTTGTCTACGTCAGAAACGGCTCAAAAGTAAAAATAAGCTTAGGTTCATTTTCAAGTCCGCTTGAATTCGACGTAACCGGAAACTGGATGTATCTTGCCGTCGATGATAATGCGGGTTCTGAGTCGCAAAAAAGGAAGTGGGCTGCGACTTCCATGTCCGTATCGACTTCAGATGCTGTCGGAGCGGGAAAGAGCAACACAGACGCGATATTGGCGGCGTTTCCGTCCGCGACTGCAACGGATAATGCGGCAAAATACTGCAAAAGCCTCGGCACAGGGACAGGCTATTTGCCCTCGCGCGGAGAAATGTATCTTATCAACAAAGCGATCCAAAAGGGCAAAATCTACGGCTTGCCGTCGTATTCGCAGACGGAAGATGCACTTGGACTCAAGTACTCTTATTTTTGGTCGTCATCGCAGGAGAATGCAGCCAAAGCCTATTCCATGAATTTGTATAAAACGCAGTTGAGTAACGACCATGGAAGCACAAGCGATAAGTCATACAACTTCTATGTGTGTCCCGTCATGTATTTTGACAAAGACGGCCATTCCGTAAATCCTTAAAACTCATTCCAGTCCTGTCTGTGCTTGAAAGCCTGCAAGAGCAGAAAAGGCAGCACAGAACGCAGAGAGGGGCAAAATGGATTGTAAAAGCCTGCGCGTTTAACGGTTTGAGTGTTCCGTAAGACCGCAGTGCGTCGGCAGCAACTCTGTTCCAATCAACATATTCCAGTACAGAGCAATGTGATATGTTTGCGCTCATAAGGGGCAGTCGGCTTTACAACCTCCGTCTAACCTTGCCAATATCAAAAAACCGCTGTAGACTTCGCGCCATGATGGATTTAGAACTTCTTGATAAAGCGGTCAGACGTGTTTACGATTTTCCCAAACCCGGCATTTTGTTTTATGATGTTACGGGGATTTTTATCAATCCCGAAGCATTTTCGTTTTGTATCGACAAAATGGTCGAGTTGTATTCCGGCAAAAATATTGACGGCGTGGCAGGCGTCGAGTCCCGCGGTTTTTTGTTTGCCGCCCCCCTTGCGGACAGACTTGGAATTCCGCTCGTGCTGATTCGGAAGCGCGGCAAACTTCCGGGCGACACGTACCGGTGCAAGTACGCGCTCGAATACGGAACCGCTGAAATAGAAGTGCATAAATGCGATGTAAAAGCGGGCTGCAATTATCTTATTGTAGACGACTTAATTGCGACCGGCGGTACTTTGGTCGCCGCGCGGAACCTCATCGAACAAGGCGGCGGTACCGTTTCCGACTTTTTCGGCGTACTGGGACTTCCTGAACTCAATTATGAAAAAGTCCTTGCTCCGTCAAAAATCACAACGCTCATCAACTACCACGGAAAATAAGTGTTGTTTCCTTCTATAAAAATATGACTTATTCGTCAACAAATTTTATTTTTAAAATTCAGACAGCGCGCGGTCTTTATTCCAAAGAACTAAAAAACTCTTTCGGGATAAATGTCGTGTGCTGTCCGGTTTTACCGCCTAAAAAAAGGAAATACAGCAGGAGCATATAAGGAAGCGCATGGGCAATTCGTATCAATAAAAGAATCGCGGAACTTCAAAATAAGAGTTCTGTTTCGGAACAAGGCGTTTCCCCTGCCGTTCTTGCCCTGCGCGTACGCTGCGCCGGCAAAGTGAGGAGTCTAACTGATGAAAAGATTTTTTGATTATTTGAAAACGCATCCTCTCGGCCTTGTATCTGTGATATTTCTTGCGCTCTTGTATTTCATGATGATTTTTGCAGAGTTTGTCGCGCCCTATCCTGCAACTTTGAGTTTTGAAAACAACACGTTCCATCCGGCAAATATCCAATTGACAGCCCGCGGCATAAAAGTGCGCGAACACCGCGTTATCGACCGCGCCGTCTGGAAATATGCGCGCGTCAAAAACAAAGAGTACATTCATCGCCTCGTGTGGTTTGCCAAGGGAAGCGAATACAAACTGTTCGGAGTTTTCCCGTGCCGCCGCCATCTGTTCGGCTCTTCTTCCGAGTATCCGGCATATCTTTTAGGCGCGGACAACTTGGGACGCGACCTTTTCAGCCGCATTGTGTACGGAAGCCGCATTTCCTTGACAATCGGCTTTGTCGCGACGGCAGCCACTCTCTTTCTCGCAGTCCTTTTGGGCGGCATTGCAGGCTATGCGGGCGGCGGCACCGACTGGAGCATTATGCGCCTTGCAGAATTCTTTATGCTCATTCCCGGACTGTATTTTATTCTTTTTTTGCGCTCGCTTCTAAACGCTCGCATGGATTCAGGCGCGTCGTACATGATAATCACGCTGATTTTAGCGCTCGTCGGCTGGCCCGGCAGTGCGAGAACGATACGCGGGCTTGTGCATTCGATAAAGCGTGAAGAATTCGTACTGGATGCGGACATCGAAGGCGTCCCCGTCCCCGTCATCATCTTCCGGCACATCATTCCGCAGACGGCAAGTCTCCTCATCGTCAGCACCGCGCTCAGCGTTCCGGGCTTTATCATGAGCGAGACGACGCTTTCATACCTCGGACTCGGCATCAGCGACCCGGCGGTAAGCTGGGGCTCTCTCATCAACCGCGACATTTCAACTCTGTCAAACCTGCGCAATTACCCGTGGCTGCTCTATCCCGTGCTCGCGCTTCTTGCCGTAACGCTCGGATTCAACTTTTTGGGCGACGCTCTGCGCGACTTTTTTGACCCGTATAACGCGGTTTTCAGCAAACGGACTCTTTTAGACTTTATCAAAAAGAATTCCGCGCTTGTCAAAGGCGACTTGAATACGGATTTTGCAGGAAATGCGAAAATTCCTTCTTCCGAAACGACTGAAAACGCCCCTTCTGCCGAAAATATTTTGCTTTCCGTAAAGGATTTGAGCGTAACATTCTGCATATTGAAGGGAATGCGGCGCGAAGCCGTGCGCGCTGTGCAGGGCATTTCGTTTGACGTAATGAAAGGCGAGATTTTAGGACTGGTAGGCGAATCCGGCAGCGGAAAATCCGTTTCAACGGCGGCAATACCGGGACTTTTAAGCGCGAACGCATGGCAGGACGGGCGCATATTTTACGAAGGCGTAGAATTGACCGCGTTGAGCCGCCGCGAATTGATGAAATACCGCGGCGCAAAAATCGCCCTGATTTTCCAAGAGCCGGGACGCTCGTTTGACCCGCTGCAGAATATCGGAAGCGTATTTTGGGAAGCGTTCCGCGTAACCGAGCCGGCAATCTCAAAAGAAGAAGCGTACGCGCGCGCGGAAAAATTGCTGCAGGAAGTCGGACTTCCCGACCCGCGCGGACGGCTTTCCGCCTATCCGCACCAGTTTTCAGGCGGGCAGTTACAGCGTATCGGAATCGCGCTTGCCCTCGCGCAAAACTGCCGTCTCCTCATTGCCGACGAGCCGACAACCGCGCTTGACGTTACGATTCAAGCGCAAATCATTTCGCTGCTTCTCCGCTTAAAAGAGGAGCGCGGGCTTTCAATCATCTTTATCAGCCATGACATCGACCTCGTTGCGCAAATCTCCGACCGTATCGCTGTTATGTATCGCGGAAAAATCGTAGAAACCGGCAGCGCAGCGCAAATTATGACATCCCCGCGCCATGAATACACCAAAGCGCTTATTTCCGCCGTCCCGAAGTTCGGCGAGCATTATTCAGATCGATTTGAATAGGCTGCAACTGCACTGTCGCATAAAAAAAGAGCCGCTTAGGCGGCTCTTTTTTTACTAATCGTTTTGTTCCGGCGGCTCTGTTTTTACAGAATCATCTGCAACGTTTTCGCAACGCTTTTCCGCAGCCAATATTTCGTTAAACTCTTTTGCGTCCATCGTCTCTTTTTCCAAAAGCCGTAAGGCGATGTACTCAAGTACATCTTTGTGCGCTTCCAATAGTGCAATGACGTGGTCGTACCGCTCGTTGATAATCCGCGCAATTTCTTCGTCGATATACTGCTGTGTCGTTTCAGAATACTCGCGCACCAACTGCGGCTCTCCGGCACCGTAACCTTGTCCCGCTTTTCCGAGCGTCATATTCTTAAAACGCGCGCTCATGCCGTAGTCGGTTATCATTTTGCGGACAGTATCCGTCGCCCGCTGAATATCGTTTGCCGCTCCCGTCGAAATCTCATTAAAAATAATTTGTTCCGCCGCCCGTCCGCCGAGCATGACGTCCACCTGCCCGATAAGACGTTTTTCGCTGGAAAGAAACGTGTCGTCTTCCGGCAACTGCATCGTATAGCCGAGCGCACCCATTCCGCGCGGGATAATCGTAATTTTGTGTACGGGATCGCTGCCTTCCGTAAATGCGGCGGTAAGCGCGTGTCCCGTTTCGTGATAGGCGACAATGCGCCGCTCTTCGTCTTTGACTACACGGGATTTTTTTTGCAAACCGACAACAGTCTTTTCGATTGCTTCGTCAAAATCGATTGCAGCAACTTTTTTGCGGCCGCCGCGGACAGCAAGCAGCGCCGCCTCATTGACGATATTCGCTAAGTCCGCGCCGGAAAAACCTGCTGTTGAGTGAGCAATAACGTCAAAATCAACGTTCGGTTCAACCTGCACATTTTTTGCGTGGATTTTCAAAATCGCTTCGCGCCCTTTTACGTCAGGACGGTCAACGACGACTTGACGGTCAAAACGCCCCGGACGGAGCAATGCGGGGTCGAGGACGTCAGGACGGTTCGTTGCCGCAAGGATAATCAAGCCTTTTTCATTGTCAAAGCCGTCCATTTCGACAAGAAGTTGATTTAAAGTCTGTTCGCGCTCATCGTTGCCGCCGTAATTATTCATGCGGCTTTTTCCGATTGCGTCCAATTCATCGATAAAGATAATGCACGGCGCTTTTTCACGTGCTGAGCGGAAAAGATCGCGCACACGGCTTGCACCGACGCCGACAAACATTTCCACAAAGTCAGAACCGCTGATTCTAAAAAACGGAACGCCTGCTTCTCCTGCAACTGCACGAGCAAGCAAGGTTTTTCCCGTACCCGGAGGCCCTACTAAAAGCACGCCTTTGGGAATCTTTCCGCCGATGTCGGTGTATTTTTTCGGCTGTTTTAAAAAGTCTACGACTTCAACCAACTCTTCTTTGGCTTCATCGACTCCTGCGACATCGGTAAAGCGCGTTTTGACTTTTCCTTCGTCAACTGCCTTCGCCCGCGACTTTCCCGCGCCGAAAATACTTTCCATTCCGCCTCCGCCCATTTTCCTGAACAAAAAAAAGTTTATTAAAAGAATAAATCCGACGGTAACGACAATGTTGAGTAAGAGCTGAAATAAATAATTGTTCGATTTTTCGATAAACTTGTAGGAAACGCCTTTTTCATCGAGCAGTTTGATAAAATCAATCATTATTGGAGCGACTGTCCGGTATACTTTTCTGTTTTTAGGCGCGGCGACGGAAAACAGTGTCAAACCTTTTTCAAATGCAGAGCGGGAAGCGTTTGCCTCCGGCGCGGACGAATAGCCGAGCATGACGGATTCTCCCATTTCCACGTACACGATTTCGCCGGACGAGACTTTCGCTCTAAAATCTGAAAAATCGATGCTGGAATCGCTTTTGCCCCACATAAAAAGCGCATCCGCAATGATGACCACCGCAAGCACAATGAGCAGCAGTCCCCAAAGCGGAAATATTTTTTTATTGCCGCTGTCTTTTTTGTCATCGTCTTCTTTGCCGCCGTCTTCAGGCTCGGCTAATTTGAAAAAATTGAAAGGATCTTGATTTTTATCTTCATTTTCGGATCTTTTATCATCGTTTTCGCTCATTCTAACCTCATTTTTTTAATATACGAATTATTCGGATAATTGTCGATAAGTACGGCTTTTTTGCTTAAGTTTTTTTGCGCTCCCCCGATATTCAAAAAACATAGGAAACCATATAACAGAGAAATTCGGGCGGGCGGAATACCGCTGCGTCTTTTAAACAGCATAGCAGCCGCCCGCCGCGGCGCAAAAGGTAACGGCGGGCGGGGTGCGGGTAAATCCGTTTGACTACGGAAATGCAACTGCGGGCGTAAACTCCGCCTGCGCCGGCTTTACAGTGCGCGAGAGCGCACTCGTACAAGCATACCTTGCACCACCGGCGCAAAAGGTAACGGCAGGCGGGGTGCGGGTAAATCCGTTTGACTACGGAAGTACAACTGCGGGCGTAAACTCCGCCTGCGCCGGATTGCAGCGGAAAGTGCCTGCCGGCATTGGCTTGCCTGCGGACGTTTTGCATCCTGCCGGTAAACACGGCATTCTGTGCGGAAGATGAGCAGGGCTGGCGCTTGGAGCGAAAAGCCGATTGCAAACGACGGCTGCGCCCTGAATGTGTGAAAAGTTTTCTATAATTTAGTATTTACGCGATTTTCGCTTGTATAATGGGAGGTATAAAATGGGTTACACAGAAGCGTACACAGCTTATCAAAAGGCGAATGTTACGACGGCAAGTCAGGGGCACTTGATTGTGCTGTTGTACGAGGCGGCGGTCAAAACATGGAAGCGGCGGCGGCTCTTATCGGTGCGGAAGGTAAAATTAAAGCCGGAGATATTGAGCGGTTTGGGATTTTGATTCAAAAAACGCAATCGATTATTACGGAACTCCAAGTTTCGCTGGACATGGAGAAAGGCGGTAATATTTCTAAAAATCTTATGTCGCTGTACGTGTTCTTTAATAGCGAACTGACGGATGCGAACATCAATCATAACAAAGAAAAAATTAATTCCGTATGCACGATGATGAAAGAATTGCTTGATTCGTGGCAGATGGCGTCAAACAGTACGGCAAATACCGCAGCGTCCCCTTCGCCGCACCTGCCGACACTAAACATAGAGGGATAACATGGCTGAAATCTCCGAAGACGAGCTGAACGAACGTGTGCGGGTTTTGCGGCGTTTTCGTTCTCTGCTTGAAATGCAGCGGAAAAAGTTCAGGGACTATCTTGAAATCCTTGAAAAACAGCAGGATTCGATAAACGCGGAAAATGCGGACATTGTCGCTTCCCATGCGGAACTTGAAACGCAGGTTGTCGAAGGTATTTGCAATCTGCAGAAAGTAATCGTTCCGATGGCAAAGCTGTATGGCGAGGGCGTGCACGCTGGAGCTGCGAACATGGAAGAAGATCGCGTTCGGGAGATTCAAAGCGACTTAAACAGACTGCAAACACAAGTGCTTGCGCAAAACAAAAAAAACCGCGCCTTGCTCAAGTCCTATCTTGTTCATCTGCGGGAACAAATCGATGCGTTTCAAAATCCCTATGCGGGACGGCAAAGCGTGTATGCCGCCGCAGCAGCTTCCGGCGCACTGGTGGCACTCGACGCGTAAAGGCGGGCAGAACGGCGCAGTTAGGAATGGGGGACTTTGTAATGCGTAATTGGTAGTGCGTAGTGCGTAATTGGGTGGACTGGGGATAAAGTGTGATTGCTGTGATTGCGGCGTTTACAAAAATGGGGCGCGTTATCGGGAACGGCGGAAAAATTCCGTGGAATATTCCCAGTGAACGCGCCCGTTTTCGTACACTGACGACGGGAAATGCGGTCGTTATGGGACGAAAGACCTTTGAAGAAATTGGAAAACCGCTTGCCGACAGATTGAATATTGTCGTTTCATCGACAAAAATCTTTTGTGCGGAAAACTGTCTTACCGTCCGCTCTCTTGAGGCGGCTGTCGGCGCTGCGTTCTCTCGCGGCTTTTCCGACATTTTTATCGCAGGGGGACGGAGGCTCTACGAAGAAGCGCTCCCGCTTGCAGACTTCCTTTATCTTACCGAAATCCACTCCGAATACTCTGGCGACGTCTTTTTTCCACGTTTCGACGAGGCGCAGTACCGCCGAGAGATAGAAGAAGTGACGGGACTGTTTACAAGATATGTGTACAGACGAAAAAAAAGTCCTTGAAAGACGCATCAGACAGAGAGCCTCTTGGCGGTGAAAAGGCATTTGAAAGACAGAATTGTGTTCCTTCCAGCACAAGCATATCCCCCTCCTGCGGGAGTGCGGATATGCTTGCAGCGTACTGGAGTTTAAAAAATGCCGCTGTCAGGAACTTGTCTTTCCCGCTGGCAGACTGTTTAATACATAAGACGCACAGACAAAACTTCATTTACTGCACGTTTTTGCCGCTTTGCAAAAACGTGGGTGAGCGAGGAGCCGCTAAATCTATAAACCATAGTAACAACCGCTCACCGCTTCATTGCTCTTTCTGCCCGCCAGTCCCCATTTCCTTTCCATCTTATTCGTTGCCGCTGACCGGCCGGTCAGAAAAATCGTAGCCGATTGTGTAAATCCTGTGGCCTTTGAAAAAGTCGTCGGTGAGTTTTACGACCAGACCCGACAAAATCAGCAGCGAAATGATGTTCGGAATCGCCATGAGACCGTTTACGATGTCCGCGATTGTCCAAACTGCGGAAATCGTCATGTAGGGGCCGGAGAAAACCGCCGCAATGTAAAGCCAGCGGTAGATTTTGATAGGAGTCATATTGCCGTTTGAAAGGTATTCGATGCAGCGTTCCGAATAATAGTCCCAGCCGAGTATCGTCGTAAATGCAAACAGCACGAGGCAGAGCATGAGCATAAACGAGATAAAATACGGCGGAATGCGCGGAAGAAGCGTTTGAAAGGCAGCGTTTGTAATGTCGAATCCTTCGTAGCCTGCTTCTGGCTTCCATGTTCCTGAGATGACGATAACCAATCCCGTAATCGAACAGATAACGAGCGTGTCGAAAAATGTTCCCGTCATTGAGATAATGCCCTGCTGAACGGCGTGGTCAACTTTTGCGGCAGAGGCTGCAATCGGAGCGGAGCCGAGTCCCGCTTCGTTTGAGAAAATGCCGCGCGCAATTCCTTTTTGCATTGCAACAATCATTGCCCCTACGGCTCCTCCAAACGCTGCTTTAAATCCGAACGCATTTTGGAAAATCTGTTCAAAGGCTTCCGACACTTTTGAAAGGTTGCAGACGATTGCAAAAAGTCCAAGCGCAACGTACACAATCGCCATGAATGGAACGATGATGCCTGCGACGTTCGAAATGCGTTTAAGTCCGCCGATGATAACAAGCGCGACTAAAATCGCAAGAACGAATGACGCGGCCACGACAACCAGCGAATACGTGCCGATTCCCGGCACCGCGACGGTTTTGAGTCCTGTTACGGCGACCGTTTGGGAAAAGGTTTCGATTGCCGACGAAATTGATTTGACTTGCGAAAAGGTGCCGATTCCAAATAAACCGACCATCGTGCCGAAAACGGCAAAAAGAACTGCAAGAATCCTGCCGAGCGCGGGGAAGCGTGCGCCGACGCCTTTTTCGCACGTGTAAAATGGACCGCCTAAGATGTGTCCATCTTTTTTTTCTTCTCGAAAATGGACTGCAAGCATAGATTCTGCGTATTTTGTCGCCATTCCGAATAAAGCCGCAAGCCACATCCAAAAAAGCGCGCCCGGACCGCCGAGTGCAATCGCTGTTGCCACGCCGACGATATTTCCCGTTCCGATTGTCGCCGACAACGCCGTGCACAGTGCCTTAAAACTCGAAAGTTCCCCGCCGTCGCCGTGTTCCGACTTTCGGAAAATCGACTTGAGCGCAAACTCAAGTTGCGAAAACTGCACACCGCGCAAAACAACCGTCAGAAAAATTCCCGTCGCAAGAATTAAAACGATGAGCGGAACGCCCCATACAAAGCCGTCAACGGCTTCAAGAATTGAATTGATTTTTGAAAACATTTTGATTTCCCATGTTGGAATTAATTTTTGGCTTACTGCCTGCTTAAAAACTTACCACAGCGAAAGAGTTTGTGCAATGTTGCAGGGAAGCGGACGGCTGCGGAAAGGAAATTGTCAAACAGAAACGAGCATTCTGAATGCACACTGCCAAGCATTTTTAAATGAGGTCTCATCTTTCTATAAATTTACTCTGCAATCTTCCCGCAGCCTTAAATTACGCAGGAACGCAGTTTCTCCCGTAAACATTGTTCCTTACATAGAAAATCCGCCGCCTCAGACAAGAACCCCGGCGGAGGCGGTGTTTCCCTGTTCCCAAACATTCTCTCTTTTTTAGCAAGTTTGCCATTGGTAAACTTCCGAAGGCGGTAAGTCCGCTCATTCTTTCCGATGCTGCCCCCCGCATGCCGAACTTTATTGCGTCTTTTAAACTCTGTTTTACCGCCCATTACATAAATGTTTTTTTATGCCGATAAATACTTCATGAAAGTTTTTAGAAGAAAATGCGCCGCTTGGGCAGTCATGGTGCTTGCTGCAAGTTTTATTCCCGTGTGGGCGGACTCTTCGTATACGGTAACAAAGGGCGACACGCTCTATTCGATAAGCAGAAAATACCGGATTACGGTGGCGGAACTGCGGGCGGCGAACAATTTAGCTGAAAGCGACGTCCTCAAAGCGGGGCAAAAGCTGACTATTCCGACGGCGGACATCGGCAATGCGGCGGCTCTTTCTGCATCTCCTTCTGAAAATGTTCATGTTCCCTCCGGAGAAAAAACAAAAGTTTACGAAGTCCAAAAAGGCGATACGCTCTACGGCATTGCGCGGAAGTTTTCAATAAAAGTGCCGGAACTTTTGGCATTAAACAGTATCGATACCAATTCGACTATCAAAGCGGGACAAAAATTAAAAATTCCCTCCGGAGAAAAACCGGCAAAGTCTTCAAAAACGTCAGAACAGTCAAGCGGCGGAAAAATCGACACGCAGACGCTCTGGCCGCTTTCATCTCCGCTGGTAAAAAACATCAGCGGCAAGGTCAGCGGCGTTGAATTGACGGGAAAGCCTGGCGAAGCGGTCAAAGCCGTCCATGCAGGAACGGTTATGTATACGGGACTATACCGCGGTTTTGGAGAAGTAGTTTTTATCCGCTCAAAGACAGGACTTATCTATTCGTATTCGGGACTCGGGAGCGTCAAAGTTGCAAAAGGAGCGCATATTGCTTCCGGAGAGGAAATTGGCAAGACCGGACGCGGTACGGAAGCTGCAATAAAGTTTATGGTTTTTAAAAACGGTACGCCGATAGACCCTGCAAAAGCGCCGCGCGGCTGACAGTTCGGCGGCAGGCGGAAACCAAAGAAGAGGCTTTTATCCCAAACGAAGATTTTATGCTATAATCTGATGGACTGCACCGGAATGCGTCAAAAAAGTAAAAATTCATGTTTCCGAAGCGAGGTTGTATGTATCGGCAAAGAAAAAAGTTGTTTGTAACGGTTATAAACGCGCTCGTACTTATTTTTTCAGTTTTGTTTTCAATTTTATTGGTATTCCAAAATACAAGCGAATCGTACGTTGTCGTTTGTTCTATTATTCCGTTTGTCGTGTTCCTCGCACTGCTGGTTATCGGAAGTGCGTCAAAGCGCAAGGCAGATGAGCAGCTGCTTATTTCGAATATCCAAACGGGAGACACCAAACTCATTGTCGATTTTATTGAGCGGCTGAGATTTTGCTATTCGCTTGAGAACTTATATAAGGCGATTGCCGAAACGCTTGAACTTGAAGCCGATTCATCTGTCCTCTTTATTGACCGCGCAAAAAATTACGTTTTGTACAATAGCCCCGACAGGCTTTCTTCTCTTTCGACGACGCGCGATAAAGTTGCAAAAAACTTTTCCCGCTCATGGAAAGAAGGTATTTACTTTCTCGGCAGCAATTTCGGGATCGTATCGTCTTATAAACACGCGCGCGGCTTTTTTTTGTGCAGTAAGGCGCATCATTTTTTTGTCTTTAACCGCTACACACGGCTTTTTGACCTCGACATCTATGAAAAACTGTTTGAAGAATACGAGCGCTTTTTGTCCCGCAGGCGCATTATCGAAAAACTTTCAGAAATTTCATCGCTCACTAAAGAATGGGAGCAGCTTGCCGCAACGCAAGTTTCGTTTTTGCCGCACACGCTCCCTGATATTCCGCATTTGAAAATCGCTGCGTATTACCGTCCGCTGGTCAATGTTTCAGGCGACTACTATTCCGTTCTTCCGATAAGTGAAAGTAAAACGCTGCTCATGCTCGGAGACGTTTCGGGGAAGGGTCTGCCGGCCGCTCTCATCATGGGACTTGTGATGAATACTGTCAAAATCAAAGAAAACAAAGAAGACCTTACCGGCTTGATATATGCAGTCGATAGGGCGATTAAAGAAATGCACTTGCAGGATAAATACACCGTTTTGTTTTTAGGAATTGTTGATACGGATAAAATGCGTATTTCCTACATCAACGCGTCCATGTCTGATCCAATAATTCTTTCGCGCTCGCCGGACGGCTATCGCATAAAGTCGCTTTCGTCAAACGCAAGCCTTGTCGGCATTATCGACATGGGGGACGTGAGCGTTGCCGAACACCGCCTTTTCCGCGGAGACACGATTGTGCTTGCAACCGACGGCGTTTCAGAAGTTATGGATGAAAACGGCGTGGAACTCGGAGACACTGATATGTTTAAAAAGCAGTTAAAAGCGAGCGCCGCAAAACAGCCACAGCAAATGGTAGACGATATCGTCAATCTTATTATGGGATATAACGGAAGCAAACGTCTGCACGATGACATTACGATGATGGTTGCAAAGGTAGGCTGATATGATTTTTTTGATAATCAACGGACTTTTAACGGCATTTTTTGTTTTGGAAACTGTCTATATCGACCGTCTTGAAAGTCAGTTCGGAGACGGAACCAATCCTATTATTTCAAATATTTTGCTTGCCGCAATTGCAGCAGGACTTTTTACGCTCACTCTTTCGGTAAACGGCTTCGTAACAGTCCCGCTTTTTTCTCTGTTGATGAAAGTCTGCTTTTTACTTGAAGCTTGTATGCTCATCAACACAGCGTTTTGTTTTCCCTATTACGCGTGGAAGTACTCGAACGGCTTACTCTCCGCGATAAAGTTTGCGCTGTACGCATGTGCGTTTTGGCTCGTTTTTTTCCGCTTCGGTGAAATACGAGCGGCGGCTTCCTGCGGCATTGAAATAAAATCCGCGTACCTATTCAGCGGAATTGCGCAAAAATATTTTCCGTGGACGTGGGCGCACATATACGAATTTGTATTTCGTTTTCTTGTCCCGGGCTTTGCCGCGCTTGTCATGCTTACCTACCACGAAGCGCATTCGAGTCGGCTTGAACGATTTAAAGGCTATTTGTACTTTCTTGCGCTCCTTTCCATGTGGATTATGACCTGTCTGCTTAAAATCATTACGCACGTATACGGCGGCTATGCATTTTTGCGCTTTACCGTGTACGTGCCGCTTTTAGTCATCATACCTGTTGCCTCGCGCTTTACGGCAGCCCCTTCCGGTAAACGGCAGATTGCGTTTTTACTTAAGTTTTTTGCGCTCTACATCGTTCCGTCCGCGCTGTTCGGCGCCATTTTTGTCTTTTTGTACCAGTTTGCAAAAGACAAAAAATTCATTTTTTCCGTCATTGCAATACTGGGGACTGGCTTTGTCCTCTGGTTTATTACAACGCTCTCAACGATCATTCAAAAAACGAAGTTCAGAATATCGGCAGACTACGCGACTGCGCTTGAAAAAGATCTTGCGTCAATCAATTACACTGGTGAAGTCGATACAATTGCCGAAAGAATTTTCCACGCGCTCCAAAAAAACACGGAATGCTCGTCGATGGCAGCGTACGTCAGCGGCGGAAACGGCATGTTTGAAGCCGTGTATTCGTCAACGGGCAAAAAAGTAAATTTGACAGGGATTGGACGGCTCTTCGACTTTTTATTGAACGCGCAAAAAAACGTCGTCATCTCGGCGGAAGTCGAAAACCTGCACGTGCTGACGGCAAAAAAAGATGAATTAAAAAAATTCTTTTGCGCTACCGGCTCGGACGCGCTCTTTTTATTCAATGAGGGACGGGACGTACACGGCTTTATCCTGCTCGGCATAAAGTCGAACAAAGAGCGCTTTCGAGAATACGACGTAAAAGTTTTTACCAAACTCTATTCGTATTTTTTCGTTTTCGGCTACTATATGCGGAATATTACAAACCGCGAAATCATCGGCACAATCAACCGCGAACTACGTATGTCGTCCCAAATTATTGCGTCGATACAGGAAAATATCGACGCGCTCGATAATCCGAAAATGGATGCCGGCTGCATTATGGTGCCTGCGCACGACATCGGCGGCGAATTTGTTGATATGATTCGCCTGAATGCGAAAACACATCTTTTTGTCGTCGGCGATTTGAGCGGACGGGGCATTGCCGCAAGTATGAGCATGGTGATTTTAAAATCAATTATCCGCGAATTCCTCAAAGAAACGCATGACTTTAAAGAATTGATTGTCAAAGTGAACGCTTTTATCCGCAACAATCTCCAAAAAGGTACGATTTTTTCCGGAATGTTCGCCATCGCAGACTTTGAAACGGACACCATGTACTACATCAACTGCGGAATCCCTGCAATTTTTTTGTATACGCAAACGTATAATAACGTCATCGAAATACAAGGCGGCGGTCATTACCTCGGTTTTGTCGCCGACATTGCGCCCTACATTGCAGTAAAACAAATCAAACTCAACAAAAACGACATCATTCTTACTTGCACGAATGGACTTATCGAGTCCCTCTCCCTGCGCGGCGAGCAATATGGCAAGGACAGGATTCAACACAACATAGTTTCAAACGCCATGTACCCAGCGCACCGTATGGCACAGTTTGTCTACGACGACCTCATCAAATTCATGTCCCACGAGATGGAAGATGATGTGAGCATTCTCGTGATGAAATACCTGGGACTAATTGATAATTCGTAATTAGGAATGCGGAATTTACGGACAGGAATTACGAATTACAAATCTGCCGCCCGCACGAGAGTCTTTCCCGCTGGCAGACTGTTTAACATCCGGCACGTATATAAGACGCACAATTTTATTTAGTGCATATTTTTGCTGCTTGGCAAAAATATGGGTGAGCGGGACACTGCTAAATTTATAAACCTTGTAACAGCCGCTCACCGCCGCATTGAAAATATGCTGGCGCAAAGATATACTCTTGTCCATGGTTGAAGTGCTTTTTAATATCATCATTTATCCGATTATCCAGATTGTTGAATTTATTTTTGTTGTTGCGCAGACGGTATTCAAAAATACCGGTTTTTCTGTCATGTGTATAAGCGTGGCGGTTACGGTTTTGTGTCTGCCGTTGTATGCTGTCGCAGAAGAATGGCAGGAGCGTGAAAGGCAGACGCAAAACCGTTTAAAAAGCGGCGTTGCGCGCATAAAGGCGGTGTTTAAGGGTGATGAGCAGTACATGATGCTGTCCGTCTTTTATAAGCAAAATCATTATCATCCGATTATGGCATTACGGTCTTCGTTCGGTTTGTTGATTCAAGTTCCGTTTTTTATCGCGGCGTATTCCTATCTGTCCCATCTTGAAATTTTACGCGGAACATCTTTCCTTTTTATACGGGACTTAGGCGCTCCCGACGCCCTGTTCAAACTCGGGGGGGGGGGATAAATATCCTTCCGATTGTGATGACGCTTATCAACATCATTGCCGGAGCCGTGTATACGCGCGGCTTTGCATTCAAGGAAAAAGCGCAGCTTTACGGCATGGCGCTTTTGTTTTTAGGCCTGCTGTATAATTCTCCTGCCGGTTTAGTTCTTTATTGGACGCTCAACAACGTCTTTTCGCTGCTTAAAAATATTTATTACAAAATCAAAAGCCCGCACAAAATGAAAGTGCTTTTGTGGATTTTTGCGCTCTTTTTACTCACTGCCGCAGGATATGTGCAGTATTACAAAATCGGCTCATCAAATCCGCGCATGATGCTTTCAGTCTTACTCATCTCGTCTGCCCTCATTTTGATTGTGTATCCGTTTTTGGCAGAGCATATCAGAGTTGACTGGACAAGCGCACTGTCTTCAAAAGAATCGTTTGTCTTATTTTTTACGTCGGCATTGCTGACCGCTTTTACGGCGGGGCTTTTACTTCCTACAAATATGATTGTCTCATCTCCACAAGAATTTTCGTATGTCGACCGCTATGCATCCCCGCTCTTTTTTGTAGGAAATACGTTTACTCAAACCATAGGCTTTTGCCTTTTTTGGCCGCTTTGTCTCTATTTTTTATTCTCCGACAAAACAAAACGGATTTTTGCTTTTATTGCGTCTTTTGCCGCTGCGACAGTACTTATAAATGCCTTCGCTTTTCCGGGAAAATACGGATTTATTTCGACCGCGCTCATTTTTGCAAATGATGTTGAACATACGTTTTTACATTCTGCGATCAATTTCATCGTGCTTTTACTTGCAGCGGCGGCAATCGGTGTTTTGTTAAAATTCCGCAGGACGAAGATTCTTACCACCTTGACTGCGCTTGCATCTTTTTCCGTGTTTACGCTTTCGTTTATCAACATGGTGCGCGTTTCGTCGGAATTTAAAGCCCTTGCTTCTTATCGAAAGCCTGAACAAGCGGCTGGAGCGACATCTGTCGAACCGATTTTTTCTTTGTCGAAAAAAGGGAAAAACGTTGTTGTGCTCATGGTTGATCGCGCAATCAGCGTGCTCGTTCCCTACATTTTCGACGATTACCCGGCACTAAAAGAGCACTATTCGGGATTTACGTTTTATCCGAATACCGTTTCGTTCAACGGTTACACTTCGCTCGGCTCTCCTCCGATTTTCGGCGGTTACGAATCAACTCCGACGGCAATAAACGCGCGGAAAGACGTGCCGCTGCTTCAAAAACGCAATGAAGCATTGATGATGATGCCGCGAATCTTTGACGAACACGGTTTTCATGTTACGGCAGCGGATTTGCCGTATGCAAACGGCAACTGGATTCCCGATATGAGCATTTTTGCACCGTATCCGAATATCAAAACCTACGTTACCGATAGTTTTTACACTGACCTGTGGTGCAGGGAAAATGATTTGCATCTGCCGAGCGCAAGCGATGTCCTTAAACGCAATATGCTTTGGTATTCGCTTTTGAAGACTGCCCCGCTTGCACTGCGCGAAAGTATTTACGGCGGCGGAAGCTGGTGCGCACTGACGAAAAACGTGTCGCTCAGAAAGACGCTCAACGGATATGCTGTCCTTGACTATTTGCCGCGTCTTGTTTCGATTGTTGACGACGACAGCAACAATGCCCTCGTCATGGACAACAACACTACGCATGAAGGTTCCATGCTGCAGGCACCTGACTACCGTCCCCTTTCCGCCGTTACCAAATTCGGAAGCGGAAAATACGCAAAACTTGTCTCCTATTCAATAAATGCAGCAACCATTATGCGCCTTGCCGATTGGTTTGCGTATATGAAAGAAAACGACGTCTACGATAATACGCGGATTATCATCGTTTCTGACCACGGGCCTGAGTCAAACTTCGTTACTCACAACGATTTACCGTTTGAGCAGGACCAATTCAACGCGTTTTTAATGGTCAAGGATTTTAATGCGGAGGGCAGCATAAAGACTGACATGACTTTTATGACGAACGCCGATGTGCCGTCTCTTGCGTTCAAAGACTTGATAGAAAATCCCGTTAATCCTTTTACCGGAAATCCCATTACGCAGGATGCAAAAAAAGAGCCTGTGTATATTGCAATGTCGGGAACTCAGATTTTAGGCACGAACGCATATCAATTTTTACTCGACTCCAAAAAGGATTTTTACGTGCACGATAATTTATTTGACCCAAAAAATTGGGTGCGGGCTGCCAAGTAACTTAGGTTTAGAGTTCGAATTTTGTTCCTGTCTGCCTCAGTTTCTCTTTCGGAAAACTAACTAAAAGTCCCCCTGTTTTGAAAACTTTTGTTGCAGTGCGGGGGACTTTAAATTCATCAATCGTAAACGATTGCATCGAACAGGTATCGTACTTGACGGTAAAACGCTCAAGAAAAAGAATGCTTGAAGACAAGAGAGAGGAAATCGCTTTTCAGCAGGCGGTGCGCAAAATCCTATTCTTTTTCGATTTCTCTCATAAGCGTAAAAAGTTTTTTTGCCGAATTGTCGAGCGAATATTTTTCAAAAAGCGGGGCGGGAGACTCTACCGGCTCTTGCAAAAGCGCATTTAAATCAACATCGGGCTTTGACGGGTCAATATAGTGCGCGCATTTTCCGTATATTTCAGGGAGCGAGGCGGCATTCGAGATGATAACAGGGGCGCCGCAGGCAAGCGCTTCAAGCGGCGGCAGTCCGAATCCTTCAAAATACGAAGGCAGGACGAACGCCTTGCATTTTTGCATAAGCGCCTTTACTTCTCCGTCGCTTAAATAACCTGCAAGAATGACATTTGGAAGCGTTTTGAGTTTTTGCAGTTCAGGCGGAATAAAATTTTTAAGCATTGTTCCCGAGACGACAAACATTTCGTTTGGATACAGTTCCGCGTGGTCGGCAATCCAAATAAGATTTTTCCGGAGCGAAAGGCTGCCCAGCGTAAAATAAAATTCCTTTTCTTTCAGTGCGCCCAAGCGCGCAAAAATGCTTGTATCAGGAATAATTGAATTGATGTGGTTCGAGCCTGAATAAATGACGCGGATTTTTTCTTCCGGCACGCCGTAATAGTCCATAATTTGTTTCTTACTGAACTCCGAGACAGTGCAGATAAGCCGCGCTTTTTTTGCGATGCGCTCATACATTCGGCACGTCTTTTTCATAATGCGGCGGTCTTTGGCGGAGCGGAAATCTTCAGGAAAGACGCGGCAGTAAATGTCGTGCAAAAAAACGATGTTGTGTCCAAAAAACGGTGTTCGGTTTCCAAAGTCGAGGCAGACGGACGGGTTAAAAAGGAGATACAAGTAAAGTTTGATTTTTTTTACGGCGGCTCCGGGCGTTTTAAACAGGCGGACGGTGCAAAAGTTTTTAAACGGCGGAATATCGTCCGGCATATTCGGCGGCAGGACGAGCGTAAACTCGTTTGGGGATGAGAGCGCATCGAGCCGCCGCGTAATTTCGTGCGCAAAACGCTCGATTCCCGTCAATTTATCACTGTAAAAAAGTCCGCTGATTGTAATTTTTGCCATTGCATCCTCCAAAATATTTTTTATCTACCGTGCATTTTCAAGTTTCGCTTTCGAACACATATAAAGAACGCATGCTGCGTAGTTCAAGTCATCAGTCCTACAAATACGAATGCTCCGTCCAGCGCGTAAAATTGCTGAAAGCCAAGCGGTCTGCATCAGTTTTTTTGTTCATTTCCGAATTAAACAGTTTTTCCGCTCCGACAGTGGTCGGCGGACCGTGGCCGGGCAGAATGACAGTTGCATCCTGCTCGGAAAATATTTTTTCTTCTATATTAACCCGTAATATTTGACTTGAATAACTTGAGTTCGTGCTGCCAAGAAGTCCTGCCGAAATGCTGTCGCCGGTAAAAAGCACGTTTTCAATTTTGTACACCATTGAATCTGTCGTGTGGCCGGGCAGCATGATATAGCGCACCGAAAGACCTGCAGCGCGGATTTTGCCATCGCCAGAGATAACATTTGTCCTGTCGCCTGCAATGTCCCAGTCAGCTCCATAGATTTTAGGCGTATAGATTTTAGAAAGCGTTTTTAAGCCCTGTACATGACTTCCGTGGTTGTGCGTAACAAGGATTGCGGCAAGGCGGTAGCGATTTTCTTCAAGGCGCGTTATCAGCGGCTCAGTTACATGTCCGGGGTCAACTAAAAGCGCGTCGTTCGTTTTATCGTTGACAACAAGATAGGAATTCGAAAAGCCGAGAGGATTTAAGTGAACGTATATTTTCATGCCTCTTCTCCTTCTTGCGGCTCGCTGAGCGTTTTCGTCGTTCCCAAAAACAAGCGGCTTCCCTCCGTGTCAAAAAGAGCCGCTTTTGTATTCGACATCTTGAACGAAAGATTTTCATGCTCAAGGTCGATGAACATCGTATTTTTGATGTTGCAATTGCGGAATGAGGTATTGACCAGTTTAGCACCGATAAAACGCGAATTATACAAATCCGAATCGTCAAAAGACGACTGAAGCGACTTTACGCCGTTGAAATTGTTTTGCATCATGTCGCTTCCCGTAAAGAGCGTGTGCGAAAACGTACAGCCTGCGAATGAGGAAAACTGCACGTTGCATTTAAGAAGCGTACAGTCGATAAAAACTGCAAAGTCGAAAATACTCATGCGGCTGCGGAAGTCTTCGGAATGGAGATTTGTAAATGTGCAGTGCATGAAGTTGCAGCCGTAAAAGCGCTTATCCGTTAAGTCGATACCTGAAAAGGTCATGCCTGCTGTGTTTAAGCCTATTATCGTGTCGTGATTTTTGATGTAGCCGTAGATTTCTTTCTGCGCTTTGCCGGGGTCGGGGATATGGTCGAGGCAATAATTTTCTTTATTTATCAGATTGCCGTCTTCTCCAACCATCGAAACCGCAATATTCCGGCACGACTTTACCAGGCATTTATTCAGTGCAAACATAGCACGATGTTAAAGGATTGCTTTTGTTTAGTCAAATCACTGGCAGTGAAAGATGGACTTTGAAAGATTGAGAGGGATTCCTGCCTGCATGATATTTTGCAGAAGTAAAACTTGCACAAAATGGTTGAATGAGCGGCACAACGAAATTGTGATAGAGGAAACTATGCAGTGTCCGCGGCAATTTTGCTTTCGGCACAGTTGTTAAAGAGGGGGGGAGGCAGAGAAGCTCCTGTGCGTGTTAGAATCGGTTTATGAGTGCGATGTGCATATGAAAAATTTGCAGTGAGGAGGCTCGGCAGACTTTGAGATGTGCCGCCTCTTTGAATATCACGGCGATTTTCTTTTGGCTGTGATTTTTAATCCCCCTCGCCGCAGAACAGCGATGAACAGTGCTCCATGTTTCGCACTGTATAGTCTCGTAAGGGGAAGTCAGTCGGATTCACTACCTTTTATTTTGAGTTTAGAAGCGTCGGGGGCTTGATGAAGTCCTCCGTACGAATAAGCAAAAAAAACGGGATACCGCCATTTTTAGCGTATCCCGCACAAGAGTTTTATCGTTTTTTCCTAGCGGCGTTTGCGTTCCGCCGCGCTTGCGCAGTTTACGCACATCAAGGTGTAGGGGAGCGCTTCAAGACGCGCTTCGGGAATATCCTTGCCGCACGAAATGCAAATGCCGTATTTATTCTCCTTTATTCGCTTGAGCGCATTGTCTATGCTTTTAATCCGCTGCATATCTTGAGCGCCAAGCGAATCGAGCAAGTTCCGATCAACGACATCGGATGCAACATCCGCTTCATCGCCCGCCTCGACGGGTTTTACCAAATCTTTCATATCGGTTGAGTGTCCTTCAAGGGCTTCAAGAATGGTCTGTCTCTGTGCAAGCAGCGTTTCCTTTACGGAATCAATAAATTTTTCGTCCATAACACGGTCTCCATATTGTCAGCAAAACGTCCGTACTGCTTGGCTGCACAAAAAAAATGTGCGCCGCACCTGTCTGTTTTTTCATAAATTCTTGATAAACCAGTTCGGAAACTTTATTTTCGGAACCGGTTGCCTTGCAATGCGCTGTTCTAAATCGTGCTGTTTGTGCAGTTTAGAAATCGCCGGCCAGTTCGACAACAAAGTTATTGAACTGGGCCTATTTATAAAAAACAGAGGACTTTTAAAGGAAGTTCCCGCCTATTCGGAAATCCGGACAGGCGGGTGCCTTTTTTGTCTTGTTGACAATGTTTTTTATTTTATTCATACTAGTATAAGTTGAAAAGCCCTAAAAGACAATGTATAAATGTAAAATAATACGATAATTGTCCGTTCTGATTGAATTGTCGAAACAAATTGTGTATCGGCACTGCAATCTTACGTTTTTACGGCGGTTTGGGAGGAATCGTGGCTAAAGAAGAAGCTATTGAAGTTGAAGGGATTGTAAAAGAAGCATTGCCGAACACGATGTTCCGTGTGGAATTGCAAAACGGGCATGTTATCATGGCGCACCTTTCCGGAAAAATGCGCAAACACTATATCCGTATTGTTCCTGGCGACAGTGTAAAAGTCGCTTTGTCCCCCTATGACTTAAACCGCGGAAGAATTATTTTCCGTCAGCGGTAGAATTCAAAAGTACGCGGAGTATATTTAACGCTCCGGTACTGCCTGATACAATCAAACCGATGCAGATAATCGGTCCAAATGGGAAAAACCAGAATAAATACTTGAATAGAAATAATCCTGCAAACGCCTGCCCGACTTTTCCAAAAAACGAAACCCATAAATCTTTTTTCGTTGCTTTATGCGTCTTTCGATAGCGCTCATCGCCGTAATAATAGCGGTGTGTCCGAGAGGTGCTTTCATGTGCCGCTGCACTGAACCATTGCCAAAAGGCTTCTTCCGACTCGAAGCCCTGCTCCTGCTGCCGGGCCTGTCCGTAATCGCCGTAAAAACTTTCGTATGCGCCGCTTGTTCCAGTCTGCCCGTATGAAAATGCGGATGAGTGCGCATCGTATTCAGATTTTTTCTTTGTGTCGGAGAGGACGGCATAGGCTTGGCTGATTTCTTTAAATTTTTCTTCGGCGGCTTTATCGTTTGGATTACGGTCAGGATGGTACTTGAACGCAAGGTTTCTGTAGGCTTTTTTGATGTCTTCTTGACCGGCTGTTTTTGAAATTCCTAAAACATCGTAATAATCTTTCACAAAAAACCTCGCAAAGCATATGCGGAAGTTTGCGTTCCGCAAAAATTACTCAGAAAATACAAGTTTTACCTTGATATTACAAGGCAAAATCAGTTGAAAATATTCTTTTTAAGAATGACCCACGTTGCTCCCGTTCCGCCGCCGCTTAAATCGGGATGACCTGAGGTACCGAGCCGTTTGTCATGTTCGATAAAGTTTTTAACGAGCACGTTAAGAACGGGGTCGGCGCCGCGTGAGTGGATACCCTTGCCGTGCACGATAAGGATTTTTTTACAGCCGCGGTTTTCGCAGTCGGTAACAAAACGCTCAAGCAAAATATTCGCTTCGTCCTGCGTCTGTCCGTGCAGGTCGATTTTGTCGTCGATTTTCATGCGCTCAAGTTCTTTACGTCCTTTAAATTTTTCCCGCACCTGCGTTTTTGCTTCAAGCGCGTCTTTGTCGATAACTCCGTACCGCCTAAGCCATAATTCCTGCGGATTGATTGACGGAGAAACAGGGTAGGGCAGGTGCTTTTTTAGTGAGGCATGCTCTTTTTCTTCCCGTGTCGGCGCATTCGCCTTTTTGTGAGAAACCTGCGGCACGCTTTTTTGCTTTTGGCGCTCCGTTTTTTGCATAGCGTCCCATTGGTCTAAAATATCGCCGAAATCCATCGCAGTCCCCTGTAATCCTAAGCGCATTTTAGCGGAATGCGCGGGGTTTGTAAAAGGAGCAGAGGACAGAAAAAGGCGGACGGCACAGGATGACGTTTTGAAAACATGCCGAAGTTGCCGTTCTGCTGCATTTTCCGAGCAGAAAACTTTTGGAAAATGCAGTTTTCGTTCGCTGCACATTTTTTTTCTGCGGACTGGAGCGGCGGAGTTTGCATGATTGTACTGACGTTCTGTCCCCGCAATTTTTCTTTGCGGAAAACGTGCCGTACGCTGCCTTTGAAGCGAGTGTTTTTTTCATGCGGATTTGTGACTGGAACCGTACAGGGAAACGACAAACTTTGGAGGCGGCTGCGGGAAGGGCAGCTAATTGGGATGCGAGGGCGTTGTTTGAAACCGCATATACGAAAAGCGAAAGAGAGTTGATGAAAGAAGTGCGGCAAGAGCGTAAGTATTGTTTCTGTCTCGACGCATTTACCCGTCTAAAAACAAATTTGCTGTGTCTTTCTCTCTCTAAGTGTAAAGGACTCCGTGCAGCCAGTCCCCGCGCCCTCTTTTTATCGCAGCGGACGCGAATGTTGAACGCTTTTACTCCTGCTGACTTGAAGACTTTATCGCCCAACTGTTCGGCACGCTTCCTATCGAGCATGCTGTCTTTTACGACGGGAGTCCACGAATACGTATTTTTGACGGTGTGCGCTGCGTATGCAATCATTTCGCGGAGTTCCGTTTTCATGGGTGCGCTTAAAAGTGGCGGCGGTCATTATTGCATTGCAAAGTGTTTCGTAGGTATTCGACGCATATAAAAAATCCCGTTTTGCGTTTTTGGCTCTTTTTATGCAGCCGACGGCTATATTCTGTTTTTTGATAAATTGCTTTTTGCTCATTGACACTTTTTCTTATATCATCTATTATTCACCCATTCTACAAAAGTTGCTGCCTTAGCTCAGTTGGTAGAGCACGTGATTTGTAATCTCGGGGTCGTGGGTTCAAATCCTACAGGCAGCTCGTAACGGGGAGTTTCCCGAGTGGTCAAAGGGGACAGACTGTAAATCTGCTGGCTCCGCCTTCGTAGGTTCGAATCCTTCACTCCCCATTTTAGAGCCGGAAAATATTTTCCGGCTCTTTTTTATTCGTGTGAGTGATGAGGAGAGGGGCACAATCCCGACGCTCTCGGGAAGAATACTGCATAACAGCCCTGTCTTACGCTCCCCTTTAAAAGACAGCGCCGTACTCACGGCTCTGTTCGTAAATGCAGAGAGAAAAAAGCAGGGCGTAGCAAAAGCACAGGGAGCAGAGCCGTTTTCGGTAATCCGTTATGCACTAAAACATGCGCTTTTCCAGTCAATGCGGAATGGAATGCTCTTATAATTTTATAAAACAAAACGTGTACCTATGAGCGGAGGATGTATGGGCGTGTTTTTTGAAAACGGCTTGCATTTTTCCTGTAAGCGCTGTTCCGCGTGCTGCAGGCATGAGCCGGGCTTTGTGTATGTATCCGAAGCGGATTTGTCAAAACTCTGCAATAAATTCAACATGACACGGGAACTCTTTATTGCTTCTTATTGTCGTTTTGTTCAGTCCACTGATGGAAAAGAAGTCCTCTGTCTTTTAGAGAAAGAGGATTTTGACTGCATTTTATGGAACTGCGGTTGTACGGCATACGAAGCGCGCCCGGTGCAATGTTCAACGTATCCGTTTTGGACACGAATTCTTTCTTCAAAACGAACGTGGGTTCATGAGTCGGCATTCTGTCCCGGAATTGACGCGGGACAAGAGAGAACATACGGTGAAATACTTGAAAATCTTTCAAAATATGAAGACAATAAGAAAAGTTTGATATATAGGCGGAATACACTTGAAAATACGTTTTTGGGGCGTAAGGGGCTCAATTCCGACTCCTTTAAGCCCGCAGCAGATACAGGCGAAAATTAGCGCCGTTATTCAGCGGATAAGCGCAAATGATATTGCCTCTCCCGATGCCCGAGAGCGTTTTATTTCAAACCTGCCAGACTGGATTTTCGGGACAACAGGCGGAAATACGCCGTGTTTAGAACTGTGCGGTTCCGCAGGTGAAGAAATTATCCTTGACGCAGGTTCCGGGCTCCGCTGTCTCGGAAAATCTGATTCTTTGCCGCATGATAAACATTTCACCGTATTTTTATCTCATTATCATTGGGATCACATTCAAGGGCTGCCGTTTTTCGATCCCGTGTACGACAAAGATACCGTCATCGATTGGTATTCGACAAAGGAGGATGGAAAAGATATTTTGGTACGGCAGCAGGCTTTTCCGTTTTTTCCGATTGTATTTGAAAAACTGACGCCGCATTTTCATTTTCACACGGTGAAGGCAGGAGAAGCGATAAAAATAGGCGCAATTACGGTCAATTCCTGTCCAATGGCACATCCGGGCGGCTCGCAAAGTTATTCGTTTACGGAAAATGGTAAAAAATTTGTGTATGCGACTGACGTTGAACTTTCTCAAAATGACTTTTCGTCCACGAAAGAGCATGAAGCGGTTTTCCGCAACGCAGACTGTATGGTTATCGACGCCCAATACACGGTAGAGGAGTCGCATAAAAAAGTCCACTGGGGACATTCGGCATTTTGTTATGCGATTGATTTTGCCGTCAACTGGGGCGTAAAAAAACTTTTTTTATTTCATCATGACCCAATGTACGACGACAAAAAATTGAATTCGATTTTACAGTCTGCGCGGTGGTATGCCGAATACATCATTCATTCTGATATAGAAATTTATTTGGCAATGGAAAATAAAGAAATTGAGATTTAAATGAAACTGTATAAAATTTTAGTCATTCCTGCTTTATTTTTTTTACTTCTTGCAGCAATCTTGATTGTTTTTTTTGTCCAATCAATGCCGGTCTCTCCCAAAAATGCCTCTCCAATATGCCGACTTGAAATTCAAAAAGGCGAAACGGCAAAAGCCGTTGCGTATAAACTTAAAGCGCTTGACATTATAAAAAGTCCGCGTTTGTTTTATGCGGCGGCGCGTTTTCCATCCGTGCATTTTTTGCTGACGAGGAAAGCCGGTGCGTTTATGCTAAAAAGCGGATACTACAAATTAAGCGGCTCAATGACGCTTTCGGAAGTGTTGAACATTCTTTCGTCGGGAAAAGAAGAGTATATCCGCGTCGCGCTGCCGGAAGGTTTGACGATTTCAAAAATTGCCGCGCGGCTTGAAAATGCAGGCGTGTGTAAAAGAGAGGATTTTACTGCGTCGGCAAAGGATTCTGCACTGCTTGCAGACTACAAAATTCCTGCCGAAAGTTTTGAAGGCTACCTTTTTCCTGATACGTATTTTTTTACCCCCTCGACAGGAGGAAAGGAAGCGGTCAAGACGATGGCGGATAATTTTTTTAGTCATATTAAAGAGGAGCGCGAATTCACTGATATGTCGACTGAAACATTGAATGAAACCGTCATTCTTGCTTCCGTTATAGAGCGCGAATATCGCCGTGATGAAGAAGCGCCGCTGATTGCAAGCGTTTTTGTAAATCGGCTGAAAAACAACATTGGGCTGTACTCGTGCGCGACTGTCGAATACGTCATTACGGAAGTAGAGGGGCGAAAACACCCTGATGTGATAACCTATTCCGATCTTGAATTAATAAGTCCTTATAATACATATAAATATGTAGGACTCCCGCCGGGCGCTATTTCAAATCCGGGAATGACTGCCCTGAAAGCCGCTGCAAAACCTGCAAAAACCGATTATTACTATTTTCGCCTTACGGATGCCAAAACCGGAAAGCACGTCTTCAGTAAAGATTTTTCCGCCCACATAAAAGAAGGCGACGTTTTTACAACTAAAAAGGTACAGTCAAACTAATGCCGCTTATCTCGCAGGAAACGATTAAGGCGGTGGAAAACGCCGACATCGTACGCATAATCGGCGACTATACAAAACTTCAAATGCGCGGTGCTAACGATTGGTGGGGCTGTTGTCCGTTTCATGGGGAAAAGACGGCTTCATTTCATGTTGATGCCGATAAAAAATTTTATTACTGCTTTGGCTGTCATGCAGGCGGTAATATCATTCATTTTATAAAAGAACAAGAAAAACTTTCCTATGCAGACGCTGTTGAGTTTGTTGCGCGTAAAGCAGGAATTCATATTGCGTATGTTGACGGTACAAACGAAAAAGCAGACCCAAAACTTAAACGCATTAACGAATATCTTGAATTGTACGAGCGCTGCGCCTCTATGTTCCATTATATTTTAACTGAAACCGAGCAGGGAAAGGACGCGCTTAAATATATTACTGACAGAGGTATTAGTCTTGAAACCGTTAAAAAATTTAAACTCGGCTATGCTCCTGCGGATAAACGGTGGCTTAAGCGCTTTTTGCTCGGCAAACATTTTAGTCAAGATTTTCTTAATGAATCTGGATTGTTTAGTAAAAAATACCCAGAAGTATCTTTTTTTATACATCGCCTTATATTTCCTATACACAATCGACACGGAAAGGTTGCCGCGTTCGGCGGACGTGCGCTCGATAATACGCCGAATAATCCCAAGTATCTTAATTCAGGCGATTCAATGCAGTACAAAAAGGGCGAGACATTGTATGCCTTTAACTTTGCAAAAAAAGCGATAAAGGAAGCGAAAAAAGTCATTTTTTGTGAAGGCTACATGGACTGCATCACTTATCACCAGTGCGGAATAGAATATGCGGTCGCGCCTCTTGGAACGGCGCTCACCGAAGAGCAAATTAAAATAATTCAGCCCTTTGCCGACGAAGTACTGCTTTCTTTTGATACAGACGAAGCGGGACAAAAGGCGACTGAGCGCGCAATTTATATGCTTCGGCGCCATTCGCTTATCGTAAAAGTGATACGGCTTTCAGGCGGCAAAGATCCTGCCGAGATTATGAATAATTACGGTGCCGAAGTATTGACGAATGAAATTAGGAATGCTATATTAGATATTAACTTTTTAATATCCAGACTAGGAGAAAAATATCCTCTTGATACGCCTGATGGAAAGGCAAGGGCGTCGCTTGAGTATTTTTCTTACGTAGATTCATTGCAGTCAGATATTCAAAAAGAAACGTGTCTTGAGCAGTTGTGTCAGGCATTCAACTTAAAGCCGGAGGCGGTGAAGAGAGATTTTTACAATCGAGAACAAGCCCACAATCGTTTAAATATCCGGCAGCCAGACAAAATTGAGTCCTTGCAATCCCTAAAACCTACAGCGGAACTCAGGACCATCCTGGCAATAATAGCCGACCTTACCAAATACAAAACGATACGCACCGAGCTTATTCCCGAAGATTTTGAAGACCCTCACGCCGCTAAGCTGTTGAGTATTCTTGAAAAGTGTTACAGCAAAGACGCTTTGTCCTTAAATGCTATTTTGGATTCCTGTGAAGATGATCGGCTGGCAAACCTTATAACAAAGGTTATATCTTTAGGCGAGTTTAAAGATTATTCGGAAGATGCCGTACAGGATTCAATTAGGCTGATAAAAAAGAGAGTAGCCGAAAGGAGCCGCGACAAAATTATGGAGCGCATACGCCGCTTACAGGCGGTTACTCAGGAAGACAAAGATGAACTGAATGCGCTTCTTACTCAGAAGATGGAGCTTGATCGGCAGCTAAAGAATCAAAATTTTACACGGTAGGGTAGGTGCGGATAATGCAAGAAGAAAATTCTTCTATTCAAAAAATTATTGATTACGTCAAAGACAAACAGATTGTTACATGGAGTGAAGTTGCCGAGTTTGCCGGAAAATTAGAAGACAGCTCGCTCGATCTTGATCAGGTCGCAAAAGTCCTCGTGCAGTACAATCTGCAGCCGATTGATTTTATGCCTGAAGAGGAACCAGAGGAAGACGGAACAGGTCCTGCCGATGACGACGATATTTTAGTCGATGATACGGACGAAGCGATTACATCTTCTCCCGAAACAAAAGATGATGGCTACGACAAAAACAAACTGGTCAATATCGATCGCGAGTCCAATGTTGATGACCCCATTCGGCTGTATTTGCGGGAAATCGGCAAAGAAAATCTTTTAACCGCTGACCAAGAAGTCTATCTTTCAAAAAAAATGGAAGACGGTAAAAACATTATCAAAGATGTCATTTTGAATTCGGGGATTATGATTCCCGAATTTTTTGTCGTCGCGCAAAAAGCGTTTACGAAAATCGACATTCATGAGCCGGGGCGCTCCCGTAAAGAAATCAACGACGAACAGCAGGAAAAAAAGCACTTAAAATTATGCTACGGCGAATGTATAAAGCCCGTTCTTTCGGAAATGAAGCGCTATATGAATTTGAAAAAGCAGATTTTTGAAACCGACCAGACGAGCCGCTTTTTTGAAGACCCGCAGCTTATTGCTCTGCGCGAAAAAATTCAGCCGCAGCTGCAAAAAATCGACATTCAAACGGAGGAACTCGACCGCTTTAATCAAAAATTTCTTGATGCAGTCAAAAAAATTGAGGACTATCATCAAAAACAAGAAAAAAAGATGAAAGAACTCAAAATTTCCAATTCCGCAGAATTGAGGAGTCTTGGACGAAGAATTGCGCTTCGTTCGGAGGCGGCAAAACTTGAAGCCGAATTGAATATGACAACCGACGATATTCGCGACATTTATACGCAGATTCAAAAAATCGACCGCAAACTGCACCGTCTCGAATACGAATTCGAAAACACGATTGATGAAATTCTTGAAAAAGCGGAAGAAATCAAGCGCGGAAGCCGCATGATGGAACTTGCAAAAAACCGTCTTATCAATGCGAACCTGCGTCTTGTCGTTTCGATTGCAAAAAAATATACCAACCGCGGTTTGCAGTTTTTCGACCTCGTGCAGGAAGGCAACATCGGACTTATCAAGGCGGTTGAAAAATTTGAGTATCGCAAAGGGTTTAAGTTTTCGACCTACGCGACGTGGTGGATTCGGCAGGCGATTACGCGGAGTATTTCCGATCAGGCGCGGACTATCCGCGTTCCCGTTCACATGATAGAGCAAATCAATAAAGTTGTGCGAGAATCACGGCAACTTTTGCAAAAACTTGGACGAGAGCCGACTGATGAAGAAATTGCCCAGCAGCTCGGTTGGCCGCTTACGCGCGTAAAGCAGGTTAAAAATGTGGCGCGAGAGCCAATTTCTCTTGAAACACCGATTGGAGAAGAAGAAGACTCTTCACTCGGAGACTTTATCGAAGACAAAGAAGCCGAGAATCCTGCTGCAAAGACTGCGTATACGCTTTTGCAGGAGCAGCTCAAAACTGTACTCGATACGCTTCCATCGCGCGAACAGGAAGTGTTGAAAATGCGCTTCGGGCTTGAAGACGGCTATTCGCTGACGCTTGAAGAAGTGGGGCTGTACTTTGACGTTACACGTGAGCGCATCCGGCAAATTGAAGCGAAAGCACTTCGTCGTCTCCGGCATCCGCGTCGTGCCAATGGACTTCGCGATTACATTGAAACGTAACTCGTGCGTTAAAAGTCTATTTTATAGACACAAAATTTTATTTTCTATATAGTACAAAAATATTTACAAAGGATTTGTTATGGTAATGACAGAAATTTTTAACAAGCTCAAGAGCCTCCAGTTAATACTCGGACGCAAATATGAGCTTGAAGCTAAAATAAACGAAGCTCCAAAGCAGCTTGATGCACAAGATGTGTTGCTTGATCGTATGCGAAAAGAATTTATAGAAAAAAATCACGCATACGAAGATGTTAAAGCAAAAGTGCTTGAGCTAAAAAGAGAGCTTGACGAAGCGGTCAGTGCGCGAGAAGCCGGTGAAAAGAATATGGACAGCATTACCACGCATCGCGAATATGAAGCGCTTGAAAAACAAATTACTGAAGCGTCTTCCAAAGAAAATGAAGTGAGAAAAGAGCTGCAAAAAGAAGAAAAAGCGCTTGCCGAACTCACGGATTCTATCAAAATGACGGAAGATATGATTAGTGCACAGGAAAGCGACATCAACGAAAGCCGAAGAGCGCTTGACGGTCAGCTTGAAGGGCTCAAATCCGAGCTTTCTGAACTGAGTGCCAAAGAAAATGAAATCATTCCCGGTCTCGACCAAGAGGTGCTTTTTAAGTTCCAGCGTATCATTCAACGCAATTCGGAAGGGATTGTCGCGGTAAAAAACGGCGTATGCACGGGCTGCAACATGATTCTTCCGGCGCAGTTTGCAAACGAAGTGCATGAAGGAGACGCAATTTTATTCTGTCCCTATTGCAGCCGCATTCTTTTTTATGAAGAAGCCGATGAAGACGCGCAGGACGAGTATTTTGACGATACAGGCAGTCTTTCCGATATAGAAGACGATTTTATCGATGATGAAGATGAAATCGAAGAAGATACGGAAGAAGAACTCTACGATGAATCTGAACAAGAGGTTTTGGAAGAAGATTCTGATGACGACGATGAAGATGAAATCGAAGAAGATGATGACGATGATGAAGAAACGGACGATAGCGGAGAAGACGGCGAAGAGTCTGATGAGGAGAGTGAAAGGCAGGAATAATGCAGGCGGGATATAACCGCGCAGTTTTTTTTGATGATAAAAAAAACGCTGTGAGGAAAGTCCGGGCTCCTTCGGAAAAAAATGCCGGGTAATTACCGGGCGTGCGGAGTGCATCTCCAGTCCGTACGACAGAAAGTGCAGCAGAAAACAGACCGCGCTGTATGCGTAAGGGTGAAAAGGTAGCGTAAGAGACTACCGCGCTTTCGGTAACGGAAGCGGCAGTGCAAACCTCATTTGGAGCAAGGTCAAGCAGAAGTTTGATATTCCGATTTAACAACTTCGGGTAGACCGCAAAAGCTATCAAGGCAACTTTTTAGCGAAGATAGATGGTTATGACGCAGATATGCGCCGACAAAATCCGGCTTACCGTCCCGCCTGTTTTTTTATATTTTTAAGACGCAGCCGCAATGAGCGCTCTTTATTAAGGCGTGCGGCGCATTTATTTATAGTCCCGAATAACGGAGGATTTGAGTAAACGGGGTACAGAAATTGCAAAATGGCAGCATAGCAAGAAAAAAAAACAATCTCATACCGAAACTTATCGTTTTTTTTACGGTTTTTGCGCTGTTTCTAGGCGGCGGATTTTTTTTATACGACGCTCTAAAAGCCCATTTTGAAAAGTCTCCGACAGTCAGCGCGCTCAAAAAAGCGTGGAGCGCATATGACTACAACGCCGTCTACGATATCAGCAGGAAGCTTCTTTTACAGCATCCGATGAATAATACGGCGCTGACCTACCGCGGCTATGCGTGTTTTTACATTGCTGTTTCGGCATTGGAAACATCCGACGCGCAAAATTATCTTGACGAAGCGATAAACTCGCTGCGTCTTGCTTTTTTAGGCGCACGGCAAAGCCTTGTTCCGCAAATCGAGTATATGCTCGGAAAGTCATATTTTTACAAAAATACGATTTCTTCCTATTATTATGCGGACTTGGCAGCGCTCTATCTTTCGCGTGCGGCGTCTCACGGCTATGAGGCGGACGATATCCCTGAATATCTGGGTTTAAGCTATGCCGCGCTTGGTATGCCGATGGAAAGTATTTCCGCCTTTACGGAAGCGCTTTTAGTGCGTGAGTCGTATGCGCTCCTTCTTTCTATTGCCGAGCAATATTACAAAGCGGGACAAGCGGCTGCGGCAAAGCAGTATCTATTCCGCATAAAAAACGAAACGGAAGACATGAGTCTTGCCTTAAAAAGCATGAATCTTTTGGGAACAATTTATACGGAAGAAGAAAACTTTGACGATGCCCACAAGGAATTTGAAAACATACTGCAAAAAAATAAAAATTCTGCTGACGCATACTACGGACTTGGTGTAATATATGAAAAGCAAGGAAATCTGGTAAAAGCGCGTTCTTTGTGGCGCAAAGCCTTGAAAATTCAAGTTAATCATCCGGGTGCACTTGCAAAATTTGCAGATTATAAATAGACCGGTTTGCTCCGTATGTGGGCAGATTTACTAAAAAGCAAAAGGAGACTTGCTTTTGCAGGTTTCTAAAAAAGTTTAAAATCCGGGAGGATTTATGGGATTTTTAGACAGATTTTCAACGAATATAGGAATCGATTTAGGTACCTGCAACACGCTGATTTATATCAAGGGCAGGGGAATTATCATAAACGAGCCGTCCGTTGTTGCAGTCGAAAAAGGCACAAAGCGAATTGTTGCGGTCGGCTCGGAAGCAAAAAATATGCTTGAAAAAACGCCGAGCAATATTATCGCAATCCGTCCGCTTGCCGACGGCGTTATCGCCGACATTGACAGCACGGAGCGCATGATAAAGTATTTTATTTCAAAAATTACGCCGCGCAGACAAATTATTAAGTCTACGCGAATAAAAATTGGTATTCCGTCATGTATTACGGATGTCGAACGCCGCGCCGTCATTGAAGCATCGCTCAAAGCAGGCGCAAAGGAAGTTGAAGTTATTGCAGAATCTCTTGCCGCGGCAATCGGCGCAAAGATTCCCATTCATGAGCCGGCAGGACACATGATTTGCGACATCGGCGGCGGGACGACGGAAGTTTCCGTTATTTCGCTCAACGGAATGGTTATAACAAGTTCCATTAGAATCGGCGGCGATAAATTTAATGAAGCTTTGGTAAAACACGTAAAAAGCGTCCACAACCTTATCATCGGTCAGCAGACTGCTGAACGCTTGAAAATTCAGATTGGAAACGCCGCTCCCGATAAGACTATGGAGCACATGGAATTAAAAGGCACGGACGCCATTACCGGTCTTCCCCGCCGCCTTGAAATCGACAGCGTAGAAGTGCGCGAGGCGCTCAACGAGCCGGTAAAACGCATTGTCGAAGAGATAAAAAACGTTATCGGGCAGACGCCGCCGGAACTTGCCTCCGACATCGTAGACCGCGGTATCGTTATGACAGGCGGCGGTTCAATGCTCAAAGGACTTCCGAAACTTATTTCAAAAGAAACGGGCGTCCCCGTCATCTTAGTGGAAAATCCTCTTGACTGCGTTGCAATCGGAGCGGGAGAAGCGTTTGCACTCTTCCATGATATGTCATCCGGTCATTCGGTTTATGACAATCTTAATGACTAAAAATGACCGAAAAGCGCGGTTTTTCTTTCAGACTGTCTGAGCTTTTACTTGCCGTCATGATAATTTTCTCTGGCGTTATGCTGGCATTTAGCTCCGGTAGCTTTGTCATCAGCTTTAAATCAGTGGGCTTTGCGTTTTTGTCATCGTTGCAAAACGGCGTTCACTTTGCGGCAAAAGGAGTGTCCGGAACTATCGGTGCCGTGCACGAGGCGGCAAAACTCCGCAAAGACTACGATGCGTTGACGAAACGGCTTGAAAACTATGAGCAAATGCGGCGGACAAATGCAGATATTCTAAAAGAAAATGAGCGGCTTAAAGAACAACTCGGCTTTGCCGTATCCCTTGCGGAAAAAAATTATCCTGCCGAAGTGATTGCGCGCGATGCGGACAGTGTTTTTGCATTCCTTACGATAAATAAGGGGAGCGCGTCCGGTATAAAAAAGAATATGCCGGTTATTGCGTACCAAAACGGCAGTTCAGGCTTAGTAGGCAAAGTGGTGCAGGTCGCGCCGTTTACGAGCATCGTGATGCCCGTGTATAACTTAAACTGCATGGTGTCCGCCCGCATTCAAAATACGCGGGACTTGGGGCTGGTTTCCGGTAACGGAAGTGCCGAGCGTCCGCTTTCTATGCAGTATATCCGTAAGCGCCTTCTCGAACAGTTGCATTTCGGCGACATCGTTGTAACTTCCGGCGAAAACAATAACTATATACGCGATATTCCGCTGGGGACGATTTCTAAAATCACCGTGCAGGATTACAATTCGTCTCTTGCAATCGAAATTGTGCCCATCATCGACTTTGCGCGCCTTGAGCACGTTGTCGTCGTCAATATGAAAGAGCAAAACGATCGAGGAAAAGAAAAATGATAAAATCTTTTACGCTTTCTACTATTATAGTGCTCTGTGCTGCGACTGCGGAAACTGCGCTCCTTGCAAATATTGTCTCTCTTCCTGCCGTACCTGATTTTGTACTTTTGTGTACGCTCTATTTTTCCCTCTTGAACGGTAAAACCTATGGAGAAGCGGCTGGCTTTGTTTCCGGGCTTACGCTCGACTTTGTGACCGGCGCTCCGTTCGGTTTTAACTGTATTTTACGTACAATCATCGGCTACGCAGCAGGATTTTTTTCAAACGCGCTCAATTTTAAAGGAATTTTTATTCCGGCGCTGCTCGGTGCCTGTGCCACCGTTTCTAAATTCCTTTTGACATATGTCATTTCGCTTTTTTTTCCAGCGATAACGCTTCCTGGCGGTTTTTTGACCATTCCGTTCTTGTTTGAACTGACTGCAAATGCTGCACTTTCGCCTTTCGTTTTTAAACTGCTCAGCGCTTTTGAAAATACGCTCTTACTTACGCGCATGGAGTGTATCTGATGGACTATTTTTCAGAGGCGGCAGGCAGAAAGGAAGATAAAAACGCAAAACTGCTTTTTTTGTCGCTCTTATTGCTTGCCGCTTTTGCGCTCTATTTTTATCGGCTTTATTTTTTGCAGGTTATCAACGGAAGCGAATACCGCTTTCAATCGAGGACTATTTCAAGTCAAATAACGATGATTCCCGCCCAGCGCGGCGAAATATTCGACAGGAACGCCTCTCTTCCGATGGTCGTCAACAGCGAATCTTTTTCGGTAGAATTGACGCCCGGAAAAATTCCAAAGGGAATGTACGATACGATTGCTGCAAGACTTGCGGCGGCGTTGGATATTTCCAAATTCGACATCGACCGAAAGATTCCCCAAAAATCCCGCACTTCGTTTACAACGTTTCCAATCCGCTCGAACGTGTCTTTTTCAGTCATTTCGAATATTGCGGAAAATAAAACGGATTTTCCGGGCGTGTCGTGGGTTTCAAAACCGGTGCGAAATTATGTCGAAACAGGCTCGCTTTCTCACATACTCGGCTACGTCGGCGATATTACAAAAGAAGAAATGAATGTCATGTATAACCGCGGCTACACGAGAAACAGCGTTGTCGGAAAAACCGGTATTGAGCGGCAGTACGATCACCTTTTACAAGGAACGCCGGGAAAAGAAAGCCGGACAGTTGATGCGCGCGGGCGTATTATTTCCGATACGCCGGTTGTTGAGCCTCCGAAGCCGGGAAATAATCTTATTTTGACGATAGACACGGCGATTCAAACGCTGACGGAAAAAACGCTAGGCAATAGGGTAGGGGCGGCGGTTGTTTTGCGCCCTGCTGACGGCGAAGTGCTTGCGATGGTATCGTATCCTTTTTTTGACCCGAACGCATTTAATACCGATAACGCGGCACGGTATTACAATCAACTTATTCGGGATGAAAAAAATCTTCCGCTTGTAAACCGCGCCGTAAACGCAGTCTATCCGCCGGCATCGACATTCAAAATTGTAATGTCTGCGGCGATGCTGCAGGAAAAAGCTTTTCCGTCGGCAAAAAAAATCGAATGCGAGGGAAAACTTCTGTACGGAAACAGGACATTCCATTGCCACGTGCATGAGCCGGGGCATGGCTGGCTTAATATGAAAAACGCGCTTGCCCAGTCATGCGATATTTATTTTTGGACAATCGGACGCGACTATTTGGGAATCAATAAAATCGCGCAGTACGCAAAGGAATTCGGTTTTGGACGGAGCGCCGAAATCGACCTGCCCAGTCAGCAGCAGGGCTTTGTGCCGACTGCCGAATGGAAAGAACGTAAATACCACGAAAAATGGCTCGGAGGAGACACAATGTCGTGTTCGATAGGGCAGGGGTACATGCTTGCAACTCCCTTGCAGCTTGCGGACATGGCAGCGATGGTCGCAAATTCCGGCGTGATATATAAACCGCATTTGCTGAAAGAAGTGCGCGCTCCGGTTACGAACAAAGTAACGCAAAAAATCGAACGCGAGGTGCTCATAAAATCCGACATTGATGCAGACGTATGGAAAGAAGTGCAGGAAGCGATGCGCTACACGATTTCAGACGGGACGCCGCAGTATCCCATGCATAATAAGCGCATAAAGGCTGCAGGAAAAACAGGAACGGCGGAGGTCGCACCGTACAAAACCTCGTGGCACTCATGGATGGTCGCCTATGCTCCTTTTGACGCACCGCCGGAAGAACAGGTCGTCGTTGCTGTTGTTGTGGAAGCGTGCAATCCGTGGGAGTGGTGGGCGCCGTACGCAACAAATATTATTTTGCAAGGGATTTTTGCCAAACAAACCTATGAGCAGGCAGTCAATACGCTGGGCTTTAATTATCTGGTGAAAAACGGCAGCAGACAGGAATAGTTTAAAGCAAAAAAATGAGGGATAACGCGTGAAAAAAAACATATTTGAAAATTTCGACTTTCTCATACTGTTTTCGGTTTTAGTGCTTACGGCGGCAGGTATCGCCTTCATCTATTCTTCCGGCGTCAACTCTGACGGCGTTCTTGTTTCTCATGAATATATCAAACAAATCATTTGGGCAGGAATAGGGTTTATCTTTCTTTTTACTTTTGCCTTTATCGACTATCGGCGTTTTGAACGTCCTGCAAAATGGCTCTATCTAGGACTTATTGTCCTTTTAGTGTACACAAGGCTGTTTGGAAGCAACAGAAACGGCGCACGCAGTTGGATAGGCATTTGGGAATTTGGAATTCAGCCGTCCGAGTTTGGGAAAGCCGTTTTTATTATCATGCTGGCGCACTATCTCTCTGAATCCGAACGGGAAAAGCCGCTCAAACGCCTTTTTGCAGCAATTGCAATTTTTGCACTTCCGACAGGTCTTGTCTTTATTCAGCCGGACTTGGGGACATCGACCGTTTACATTCCGATTTTCTTTATCATGTGCTTTATGGCAGGCATTCCGCATAAATACCTGCTGTTTTTGTTTGGAACGGGAGCGGCTACAATCCTTTTTACGATACTGCCGGTGTGGAACGAGTTTATCGCACACGATTCGGTTGCGCTAATCCGCGTCCTTTCCAATCAATCCTTAAAAGCGATTTTAATTTTTGCCTCCGCGTCAATATTTGCCTTATCGTTCGTCGTCAGACGATATTTCCGCGCGCCAAAATACTATTTTTGGATTGCATACGTCTTTGCAATCATAACGCTCGGTCTTGCCGTATCAAGCGCAGCCGGAAAATTCTTAAAAGAATACCAAATCCGCCGCCTCATCGTCTTTATGGATCCCTCCGTTGACCCGCGCGCTTCCGGCTGGAACATAATCCAGTCAAAAATCGCAATCGGCGCCGGAGGATTCAGCGGGCGCTCGTTCCTCCACGGGACGCAAAGTCATTATCGCTTTCTTCCGCAGCAATCAACCGACTTTATCTTCAGTATCCTCTCTGAGGAACTCGGCTTTATCGGCGGCATTCTAGTGTTCAGTCTATATATGATAATAATGTTTCGCACAATAGTTATCATAAAGAATACCAGCACAAGTTTTGGCATGTACATCGCCTCAGGTATTTTAGGAATGTTTATCATCCATTTTTTTATCAATGTCGGAATGGTCATGGGCATTATGCCGATTACAGGAATCCCGCTCTTGTTTTTATCGTACGGCGGCTCATCTCTTTTAACTGCAATGGGCTGCGTGGGACTGCTGATGAGCGTCAATTACCGAAGATAACTACACACGCCGTTACGGTGTCATAAGTTGTATATCTATATTTAAGTAGACAGAATATATATTATAAAAAGCATATTGTTTTGAATTTCTTATCATTACACCGTATATTTTCATACGTCCGACGTTTTCCCTTCATTTTTTTGCGGGCATATCTACACTCCTTAAAAGTGTGGATATGCCCGCCGCGGGCGGCAACATAGTTGTCTTTCAAACGGCCGTTTTTAGCGCCCGCCCTGTCCGCCATCTTCCATGAGCGACTTCAACAGCGCGTCAACTTCGGCGTGCCGAAATGAAGGTTGTTTTTCTTTTACAGTTTTTAAGCAGGCGGCAGCACCGGCGCTGTCTTTAAGCGCAATGTAGACTTTTGCAAGTTCAACATAACTTTCCCAGTCGGAAGGAGAGCGCTGCAAGACTTCTGTGAACGCAGTCTTTGCATTCTCATATTCTCCTGCCCCTGCATACGCCTTTGCAAGATTGCTTTGCGCCTCTGTGTTTTCGCCGTCGAGTGCAATCGCGTTTTTAAAGTACAAGATAGAATTTTTAAAGTCTTTTTTGGCAAGATAGGCGCTTCCAAGATTATTATTGACTTCAAAATTATTTTTTTCCTCCGCATATGCAGCAAGAAAAAATGAAAGCGCACCGTCAGCATCAGGCGGATTTTTTGCCATTCGCAAAACGCCGAGATTGATTTTCGACTTCACGTGTTTGGGGTTTATGCCGAGCACTTCTTCATATTTTGATGCCGCCTCTCCAGTCCTGCCGCTTTTATCTAAAAGCAGCGCATAGTTGTACAGCACATTGACTTGCAAAGCCGACTCTTTTAGCAGGTCTTTTGCCTCGTATGCTTTTTTTGCGTGAGAAAGCGCTTCTGCATTTTTATTTTGCGCCGCAAGAACTGTTGAAAGATTGTAGGCCGTCAGCGGGTCGGAACGACCTGAAGGAAGCAGTGCAAGCGACTTTTTAAATGCGTTTTCGGATTCCGCATATTTTTCCGTCTGATAATACAAAGAACCCAATTCCTGTAAGGCGTCGCGGTTATTTCCGTTTATTTTAAGTACGTTTTGATACGCTGCCGTTGCCCCCGCATAGTCCTTTTGACGGGAGAGGAGCCGCGCCTCTTCCAAATGCGCTTTTTCGTAGCGAGGGTCAATGCCGTACGCTTTTCTAAAAGAAGCAAGCGCACTTGTTTCATCTCCGAGTTTTAAGCAACTTAACGCATGATTGTAGCGCGCCGGTGCAAATTCCGCGTTGATTTCCGCTGTTTTTGCAAATGATGCCTTTGCATCCGCATACTTTTTTGCCATAAACTGCGCACGTCCTAAGTTGTAAAAATACACGTAATTTTGTTTATCTGCCGCCGCCGCTTTTTGAAAAGAAGAAAGCGCCTGTGCGTAATTTTCTTTAGAGTACGCGTCCATACCCAAAATAAACTGAGCTGACGCATCATTTGGATTAAGGGAAACAGATTTTTGAGCGTATTCGGACGCTTTTTCCATCAACTTCTTTTTTTCCGCAGGCGACAAAGATTTTTGTGCCGAATCGTAGAGAGCCGACGCAATTTCAGAATATTTGCCGGCAGAAAAAGACGGTTCTCCGGCAGAAAGCGGTAAGTTTTTTTCTACAGCGCGGAAATCGTTAAGCGCCTCCTCCGTATCTCCGCTCTTTAAGGCCGCCTTCCCCTGCGCTATGCCGGCGTTGACCGCATTCACTTCTTTTTTTACGGTTTCGTTTTTCAGGCTCAGTTTCGTTTCCGCGTCCTTTCGCGCAGCATCTTCTTTTTTTCGCCGTTCTTCAAGCGAGCGCTGCTGTGCCGCCTCTTCTTCCTTTTGACTATGAGACGGATTTTTTGAAAGAATTGTCCCGTCTGCCGCTCCTCCGTTTCCGGCAGCCGAATCTTTTGCCGCGCCTGATGCACCCTCTTTTTTGCCTTTTCCGGATACGGCTGACTGTACAGCCCCCTTTCCGTTTTGAGACTTTCTCCCGTCCGCGTTTAAGTCAGTTTTTGCTCCTCCATTTTGACTGGCGGACGCGTCATTTTTGGCTGCGACTCCGGCATTCGAGCGATTTCGCTGTGCGCCGCCTGAAGCAAAATCGTTTTCTCGCCCTCCGCCTTTTTCGACTGTACGAGCGGAGTCTTTACTTCCTCCGTCCTGTCCTTCATTACCGAAAGAAAGATCCGGTTCTGCCAAGCCGTCTGCGCCTTTTTCATCATCTGAGTTCGTTCCGCTGTCGTCTGCGCCGTCGTTTTGGTGTCCGTCTATGCCAAAAGCGCGTGTCCCCTCCCCTTTTGCTAAAAGAATTTGCTCCATAAGAAGACGGGCTTCTTCGTCGTTTCGGTTTTGAATTAAAAGTTCATCGAGTTTGTCGAGTGCGCGGTCATATTGGGCGCGTTCCATGTACATTTTTGCAAGTTCCAGCGTGTTGCGACGCGCTTTTGCTGCTCTTTCTGCCCCTTGAGCCTTACACGTCCGCACGCCGAATAAAAGAATTATCGCTGCTGCCGCCGCGCCGAGAACGCCGCCTGCCGCCGCCTTTTTTTTTGCGGAACGTTTTTTTCCGCCTCCAAAATCCGTATTAAAATCGTCTAAATTGTTCATAGATCCCTCTTTGCCGAATGTTAGTCGAGTTCCGGCTCATGTTCGTAGTCGATGATTTCTTCTGCGCCCGCCGACATATTCGTCGTGTCCCCTCGTTTGAGCGAGCGCACAACGTCTTCGCGGAATTTTCGCTGCCGCGCTTCGTTTGCAGAAGCCTGTGACGCGGCTCCCGCCTGTCGACCGGAAGCCGCATCGTCCTGCCGCCCGTTTGCCGTGCCGGAAGGTTTTTGCGCTCCGGCTGCACTTTTATTTTTTCCTGCCTGCGTATCCGTACCCGCCGCCTGCCGTCCTGCGTCTGAACTTCCTGCACTCTTGTCTTGCCCTGCGTTTTTCCCTGCGCCTTGAACACTGCCGTTCTGACGTCCTGCTCCGGCATTTGGGGACGCACGATCTTGCGTGCCGCCGGATTTTCCATTGCCGTTTGAATTGCGCTCTGCCGCCGCGCCGCCGTTTTTTACTTCGTTTGTCCGCGCATTCTGCGTACCGTCTGCCGCGCCGCCGGATTTATTTCTATCAGGAGCATTTCCGCCGCCTCTTGCCGCGCCGCTCCCATTCTGCTGTGCTGCGCCGCTTTGGCTGCCGTCTTTCGACAACGCAGAAGTGTTTTCCGAACGGTTATTGCGCTCATTTTGGGACTGACTGACTGCCGTCTCTGACGCATATGGAGCACCGCCTTTTTTATCCCGCATATCAGTCTGCGCGTTCTGTTGATTTTTATTTTCTGCGCCGTCTCTTGCCGCGCCTAAAGACTGTGCTGCAGAATTCTCTGACGCGTTTCCGTTTTTTAGTTTTATCTGCGAAGTTTCATCGTTTTGTCCCTGCTGCCCGCTTTGAGTCCGCACTCCATCTTCCGTATCACTCTTGCGTATCGATACGGAAGATGTTTGACTTCCCGCTGCTCCATTCTCCGAATTTTGTCCGCTTTGTCTCTCCTGCACAGTCCTGTCTACCATGCCGCCGTTGACTGTGTCCGCAGACGGCATTGCCCCCGCTCCGTTTGCGCTGTTCCCGCGGATATTTTGTCCCGTCATGCCGTCCGCGCCGACTCTCTCGAAACTCCTATTTTCTCCTGCGCCGCCGGGTGCCGCTCCATCTGACAGATTTCCGCCCGCCGCACCGCCGGCTCCGTTTGTACCATTCCCGCTGAATCCTTGTCCGGACGTGCCTGTCGTGTCGTTTCCGCCGGCTCCGTTTTGCGCATCGTGCACGGCAGAGGCGGCTCCGTATCCTGCGGCAATCTGCATGAGCGCTTCTTCTATGCGGCGGTTTTCTTCTTCGGTTTGACGTTTTGATTCGGCAATGCGCGCTTCATCTTCTTCTTTTTTGCGTAAGTCTTCAGTCAAATAGGAAAGGAGAAGCCGAATGTTATCCGCCTGCTCATCATCCGGTTCAAGTTCAAGAAAACGGCGATAGTCGGCTTCTGCTTCCTTATATTTTTGCGTCATGATACGAGTATTCGCACGGTTTAAAATCGCTTGAGAAAAATCGGGACGCGCTGCAATCGCAAGTGAAAAACAATTTTCCGCTTTTATATAGTCGCCCCGCGTGTACGCAACGCTGCCTTCATTAAAAGCAATCTGTCTGCGGTTTGAAACAGGATTTTTCATGCCGCGCTCAAATGCGTCCATCGCCTTGACATAGTCTCCGAGTTGAAAGTACGAAAGTCCCAAAATATTAAACGTATTGGCTTCAACACGACCTTCTGCAATTTCCTTTTCCAAAACGGGCGCGGCTTTATCCGGCTGATTTTCGTTAAAAAGCCGCTCACCCTCGCTTTCGGCATACGCGCCGCACGCTGCAAGCATGGCAGCACACCAAAAAAACAGTTTTTTCATCAAGGCTTCTGCCCCCGCATAAAAGTAGATGAGTATTTAGAAAACGCTCTTGTGGTCGCTTTCTAAATACCGACGAGTTGTCATTCGCTGTTATTGAAAATGACACCATCGTATTTTCAAATCTGCCGCTAAAAACTTCCTGTTTCAGCAGTTCTTCTCTAGTTTTAGAGAGTTGTATACATCATTTTCGGCATAAGAGGCAGAAATTTGACTTTTCAAACGGCGGTAAGAATAAAAGCGGTATGGTAAAACAGGCTGACTGCAAAAGCGCAGCAAAAAAGATGCTTACGTTTTTTGAAAAAGCGCATTTAAAAGAATACCGGCAGAAACGCGCCCCGTCGCGCCGAGTTTTTTATAAATCTTGTGCGTGTAATTTTTTATCGTCTGCTCTTTAAGGTTTAGTTCCACGCAATTTTTTTGTTTTTGCGCCCCTCGATAAGTAAACGGCATATTTTGATTTCGCACGGCGACAGCACAGAAAGCGTTTTCGGAAAGCTCCTCAGAAACTAAATCGCGCTTTTTTCTTTCTGCTCGGAAAGGTAAAAGTCGTACTACAAATGCAGATAGGAGAATACGCCGCATAAAGGGAAAGCGGCGCCTATCCCGTCAACCGAATTGGTTTTTCGAAAAATGCTGCCCTCACCTCCCCTGCCGAATGTACAAATACACAGCCCCTTGTCATCAATAAGCGCAAGACGGCATCAGCATTTTCCTGTACATAAAAAGCGCTCGATATTCTGCGTATTGACGGTAACGCACAGCGCGCCGAATGTCTGACTTGTTTCGCTTTTTTTGATAAGCCTGAGTGCAAATACGCCTATTTCCGCCTTGACCACACGGTTTTTACGTTTGACGCAGCAATCCGCTCGATATAATTTTTTTTGAGCGCAGAACACTTTTGACTGAAAACGGCAGATTTTCGCGCATTGACAATGCGGACTTTGTGCCGTCATGCACGGGAAAGAAAATCGTATCGTCGATAAAGTCATCGTTTCCGGCAAAACTTTCCAGATATTCGGAAAACGGCATATCCCATTCGCTTATTTGATTCCGCTCCGATGAGGCGCTGCGTCATCTTGGGAGTATACTCCTCTTTATTTGGCAGGAACTTGTAGATATTTGTATACCTATGTTGTGTAAATGTATACAGGAGGTTTGTTTTTCCAATTCAATTACAAGGAATTCTCAAAGTGTTTCATACCACTCATAAAATGCAAGATTGCATTTCTTTATATAAGTAAGGCAATCAATACACCCTGACTTAAGAAGCATTGAGGGATTAAATCTCCGCGCAGAATAACAACGCCTCCCCATCAGAATACGGTGTTTATGCTCTTTTGCTGCGTGGTAAAACATATGCAGGCGGAGAGTCCGTTTTAGTCTGGAAAACTCCGCCCTGCCCTGCCGCACGCCCTTAGACCTGCGGAATGCCGTCGAATCCTTTTTGCAAATCTTCTTGGCTTGGAACGTAATCCTGCATTTTTCCATCGTTGAAGGCTTGGTAGGCGGTCATGTCGAAATAGCCCGTGCCCGTCAGTCCAAACAAAATCGTCTTTTCTTCGCCGGTCTTTTTGCATTCTATCGCCTCATCGATGGCAGCGCGGATTGCATGGCTGCTTTCTGGCGCGGGTAAAATGCCTTCGATACGGGCAAACTGCCGCGCCGCTTCAAACACTTCAGTCTGCTTGACCGCCTTTGCTTCAATCAATTTATCATCGTAGAGCTTTGACAAAACCGCGCTCATACCGTGATAGCGCAAGCCGCCCGAATGGTTTGCCGACGGGATAAAGTTTGATCCGAGCGTATACATTTTTGCAAGCGGCGTTACGTGTCCTGTGTCGCAAAAGTCGTATGTAAACTTCCCGCGCGTAAGGCTTGGACAAGACGCCGGTTCGACTGCAATAAAGCGGTAGTCGGCTTCTCCGCGCAGTTTACGTCCCATAAACGGCGAAATAAGTCCGCCGAGATTTGAGCCGCCGCCTGCACAGCCGATGATAATGTCCGGTTTTACGCCGTATGCATCGAGGGCGGTCATTGCCTCAAGTCCGATTATCGTTTGGTGCAAGAGGACTTGAGAGAGCACGCTTCCAAGCACGTAGCGGTAGCCGTCTTTGCTAAGCGCTGCTTCCACGGCTTCGGAAATTGCGCAGCCGAGACTTCCCGATGTTCCGGGAAACTCAGCTAAAATCTTTTTGCCGATTGTCGTCATATCGGAGGGAGAGGGCGTAACGGAGGCGCCGTAGGTGCGCATAACTTCGCGGCGGAACGGTTTTTGCTCATAGGAGCACTTGACCATAAAGACGCGGCATTCAAGTCCAAAATACGCGCACGCCATCGAAAGCGCCGTTCCCCACTGCCCTGCGCCGGTTTCTGTCGTAACCCCTTTTAAGCCCTGCTTTTTTGCATAGTAGGCTTGCGCAATCGCAGAATTAAGCTTGTGGCTTCCGCTCGTATTGTTGCCCTCAAACTTGTAATAAATCTTTGCAGGCGTCCCCAACTCTT
>CAUTOZ010000003.1:0-49682 GCA_963539635.1 uncultured Treponema sp. | reverse complement strand
ACGACGCGGGGTAGAGCAGTTGGCAGCTCGTCGGGCTCATAACCCGGAGGCCGCAGGTTCGAGTCCTGCCCCCGCTAAATTGTAAAATTGCTCCATACTGTTTTTCGACTCATCATTTCTATAAAAGCAAGACTTTATATTTATATTCATCGCAGCAGTTTATATTGTCAACGTAGTTTTAATACGGTACAGGCTCAAGTTTTTTTTGTTTAATATTCTCGAACATACACCCAGTCATTTTTGGACTTTGATAAAGTCTGCACGTGAATACTGGTATGAACGACATTCAACGGGAGAAAATCATTTTCGTAAACGTATCGCGGACGGCAGCGCAATTTTATCTTTCATCGTTTGTTTTCTCCGTTCGCCGTTACCCTTTCCGTCCTTTTTTCGCTATACTTGGCGTACTATGAATGAAACAGATTTTTTGAAACTGCAAAATGGCAGCGATATCCGAGGCGTTGCGCTTGAGGGCGTTGACGGAGAACACGTTAATTTGACGCCGGATGTCTGCCGGAACATTGGAGCAGCATTTGCGCTATGGCTTGCCCGGAAAACGGGGCGAAAACCGGCAAACGTGGTTATCGGAGTGGGGCGGGATTCTCGTCTTTCGGGGCAAGCGCTTGAAAACGCGATTATCGAAGGCCTTGCAGCAGAGCAAGTCGATATTGTCCGCTGTTCGCTTGCAACTACGCCCGCAATGTTTATGGGCACGGTGTTTGACGAAACGCACTTTGACGGCTCAATCATGATTACCGCAAGCCATTTGCCGTTCAACCGGAACGGATTTAAGTTTTTTGACCAAGCCGGCGGACTTGAGCATGACGATATAACGGCGATATTGCGTTTTGCCGCGGCACAGCATATTGACTGCAAGCAAAATGCATCTCTAAAAAACCGCTCCTTCGATTTGATTGCGCTTTATTCAGAACACTTGAAGAAAGCAATTCGGAATAGCTTGACCTTTCAAGCCGAAAAACCGCTTGCTCACCTAAAAATTGCCGTCGATGCGGGAAACGGCGCAGGCGGATTTTTTGCCGAGCGTGTATTAGGCGAACTCGGCGCTGATACGAGCGGCAGCCGCTTCCTTGAGCCGGATGGAGCCTTTCCCAATCACATTCCCAATCCCGAAAATAAAGCGGCGATGGAAGCGGCGAAAAATGCCGTTGTGCAAAGTCATTCTGATTTAGGACTGATTTTCGACACGGACGTTGACCGAATGTCAGCAGTCCTTGCCGATGGAACGGAAGTCAACCGAGATGCGATTATCGCGATGACAGCAGCCATTCTTGCGCCTGATTATCCGCATTCGACCATCGTAACCGACTCGGTAACGTCCGACCGGCTCACCGTCTTTCTTGAGCAGGAACTGGGACTAACGCACCTGCGCTATATGCGCGGTTACAAAAACGTTATCAATAAATGCCGGGAATTGAATGAGCGCGGTATTTCCTGTCCGCTTGCGATGGAAACGTCGGGGCACGGCGCTCTAAAGGAAAATTATTATCTTGACGACGGAGCGTATCTTGCAGTCAAACTTGTTACAGCGCTTGCAAACGCCAAACACGACGGCAAAAACATTGAAAGTTTGATTGCAAAACTGCCTCCGCTGATAGAAGAAACGGAAGTGCGCTTCACTATACGCGGCGCAGATTTTAAAGACTACGGCGCAGCAGTGCTGCAAAGCGTTAAGGAGCGTGCTCAAAAAGCGGGCTTTGACCTGCCTGAATCGTATGAAGGAGTGCGTATTTCGTTCAAAAACGCAGAAGCGCAGGGATGGATGCTGCTTCGCCTGTCTCTCCATGACCCGGTAATGCCGCTGAATATCGAAAGTATGCAAAAAGGCGGAATTGACAAACTCAAAGACATTGCCCGTATGCTGCTGGACGGTTTCGAGCGGCTCGACATCAGCGCACTGGACTAAAAGAACGCGGACGGCGGCGGTGCATAAAAAAATTCCTCGTATCTAGAAATATCTGCCGGAGCCGCCGCAGAAGCCCCCTGTGTTTTCGTCTTGCCTCTCATTATGAATAATGATACAGTAATTCCTATAAATTCTGTATAAATATACATTTTGCGAGGCATGATATGGCAAAAGAAAAAGTAATTCTTGCATATTCGGGCGGACTGGATACGACAGTCATTATTCCGTGGCTAAAAGAAAATTACGACTACGACGTTATTGCGGTTTGCATCGACGTGGGACAGGGCGATGATTGGCAGGAGATAAAGAGCCGCGCGCTCAAAACGGGGGCGGCGGCGTGCTATGTCGTCGATGCGCGGACGGAATATATCGAAGAATACATTTGGCCTGCGCTCAAAGCGAACGCCGTTTACGAAGACGAATACCTGCTCGGCACGTCAACTGCGCGGCCGCTTATCGGAAAAATTCTTGTTGAGTATGCGCGGCAGGAACATGCGTCGGCAATCTGCCACGGAGCGACCGGCAAGGGCAACGACCAAGTGCGCTTTGAGCTGGCAATCAAGGCGTTTGCGCCGGATTTAAAAGTTATTGCGGCATGGCGCGATGATAAATGGACGATGGACAGCCGCGAGGCGGAAATTAAATTTCTTGAAGACCGCGGACTTGAAGTCCCGATGAAAAAAGACCAGTCCTACAGCCGCGACGAAAATATTTGGCATTTGAGCCACGAGGGGCTGGAACTCGAAAAGACTGAAAACGAGCCGGATTACAAAAAAATGCTCAAAAATACAACGCCGCCTGAAAATGCGCCGGACGCAGGCGAATATGTTACAATCGATTTTGAAAAAGGCATTCCCGTTGCAGTCAATGGAAAAAAACGCTCTTCGCTCGACCTTCTTACGGAATTAAACGCAATCGGCGGGCGGAACGGCATTGGGCTCGTCGACATCTGCGAAAACCGCTGCGTCGGTATGAAAAGCCGCGGCATCTACGAAACTCCCGGCGGCGCAATCCTTTATTTTGCTCACCGAATGCTTGAACATCTCTGCCTTGACCGCGACACCTATCATTACAAGCAGCACGTTTCGATAAAAATCGGCGAACTCATCTACGACGGCAAATGGTTTACGCCGCTCATGGACGCTTGCATGGCGTTTGTCGATAAAACCGAAGAAAATGTTACCGGCTGGGCGAAAGTCAAACTGTGCAAGGGACTGATGCAGGGCGCCGGCAGTCATTCGGACTTTAGTCTTTACAACGAAAGTATTGCAAGTTTTACGACCGGCGAACTTTACAACCATAAGGACGCGGAAGGATTTATTACGCTGTTCGGACTGCCGCTGAAAGTGCGCGCGCTGATGGAGCAAAAAACAGGCGCGGGGCTTGCGGGGGCTGGAAACGCGGGAATCAAACGGCGCCCGACGGAGTAGAGAAAAAAACATCTGTATACGTGCGGGAGCGGATTTTGCGTCATCGAGCAAAACTACCCGCTTTTGCACGTACCTCTCATGCTCATACTTTAAGCAACACTTCGCTGTTCGTGCAAAAAATATCTACAGTCGCAAGCGTAGATGGCTGGACGGTAGACGGGCTGGAAAATCATCGTTCCGGAAATAAGGTTTTTGCTGTCGGCTGGCGCTTTGTTTGCGCTCATGGATGATTGCCATTAAAACGATGCAAAAACTTCCGGCGCTGAACAGGTCTCTTGTACTTAAAAATATACTTTGATTTCGACCGCCTTGATTTACATAGGAGAATTGTCATGCACCGCAATAGCGGAAAAGGTGCTTAGGGATGAGCGTCCAAGAATAATCTATCAGGCGGGATTGCGTTTGAATATCGGTGCAATAATCGCTACATTAAAACAAGACATTTCCAGTCAACAAAAATAGTGAATTATGGAGGAATTATGGCAGGGGAAGAATGCGGACACGGGTGCTCGTCGTGCGGAAAGTCGTGCGAGCCAAAAGATATGAAAGCGGGATTGGGAGCAGGCTCAAGCGTTACAAAAGTCATCGGGATTATGAGCGGCAAGGGCGGCGTCGGAAAATCGCTGGTTACGAGTCTGCTTGCCTGTAAGTTGAACAAAGACGGTTTTCGGACGGCGATTCTTGATGCCGATATCACGGGTCCCTCAATTCCGGAAGCGTTCGGCGTGGGCGAGGAGCGGGCGACATCTGCTGACGGCAAACGCCTTTCTCCGGTTGTAACCGACAGCGGCATTCAGCTTATGTCCATGAACTTTTTGCTTGAAAACGAAAATGATCCCGTCATCTGGCGCGGGCCGGTTATCGCAGGGGCGGTCAAGCAGTTTTGGACAGATGTTATATGGAAAGATGTTGACTTTTTGTTTGTCGATATGCCGCCGGGAACAGGCGATGTCCCGCTGACGATTTTCCAGTCGCTGCCCGTTGATGGCATTATCGTCGTGTCTTCTCCGCAGCAATTGGTGCGCGTCATTGTGGAAAAAGCGGTCAAAATGGCAAACATGATGAATATTCCGATTTTGGGACTGGTGGAAAACATGAGTTATGTCAAATGCCCCGACTGCGGCAAAGAGATTTCAGTTTTCGGCAAAAGCAACATTGAAGGGATTGCGCGCTCATTTAGTCTTGACGTGCTTGCCCGTATTCCGACTGAAGAGGCAACGTCCGCTGCCGTCGATTCTGGCGATATTGAGGGACTTGAGTTTCGTTACCTGGATAAGGCGGCGGCGAAGGTAAAAGAACTGATTAGCGGCTGACGGCAGAGAGCGGGTGAGAGGGGATAGGGGCGGAAAGTTTACGGCTGTGTGTTGATTTTCTGCCCCTTCTTTAATTTAAAGAGGAGGCAATCCCCTCCCGCTTCTTGAGACGAAATAAGAGGGATTAACGTCTGCTGCAAGTGCCTTATGGAAATAAACCTCTGTCGATGTTCTGCGGCAAGGTTGTTGATTACAGTTTTATCCGTCTTTTTTTGTAAAAAGAGACAGCAAAATCATGGTTAAAAGGCTTTCCGACTGGATATATCAATGAAATCGCTTATGAGAGAACATTCTCGATTTTTTAGATATTCTTGCGCAGCAGTCGCTCTTGCGGAACCCTGAATGCACAGAGCGCCGTTCTTGCCGTCAACTGCATCGTGGCATCGGGAATGTGTGCGTTTTTTTCACTCTTTCAGGCATTCTTCAGGCGCTGCGCACGGGGGACACTGTGTATTTTTTGACGCAAGCCCCGCCGCTTTTGTAAAAATCTTTTCTATATATTGCGCTTCGCTTTCGGAAAGGGCTGCGCGCGATAAAAGCGAGCGCCAAAACAACTGCATTTCGTGTCTGCCGGCGACGCTGAAAAATCCTATTTTTTGCAGATTGTCCGCGATGAGCGTTACGGTTTTGTCGACGCGAGAAAGAGGCAGGGGGGTATAACCGGCGATTTTTCCCAGATTTGTGCGGAAAAGGTGATAGCACATAATCTGCACGGCGTGAGATAAATTTAACGAGGCGAATGCGGCGCTTGACGGAATTGTTACGCCGAGAGTGCAGGATTCAAGTTGCTCGTCGGTAAGTCCTGTGCGCTCATTGCCGAAGACGACTGCGATTTTCGCTCCGCAAGTTGAAGCTCCGGTTACGACAGCCGCTTGTTCAGCAAATTCTTCAGGGAGCAGGAGCTTACCTTTCCGCTTTTTGCCCCTCCGCCGGGTCGTTCCTGCAACAAGCGTACAGTCGGCAGTCGCTTCTTTTATCGAATTGAAGAACTCCGCATTATCATAAATATGCGCGGCATGAATCGCCAGTACATGTATTTTTTCCGTGTCGTAGTCGTCTTTTTTACCCACAATGCGAAGGTGCGTGATATCATTGTTCGCCATTGCACGGCAGGCAGCGCCGATATTCCGACATTCTTCGGGATGAGCCAAAACGACATAAATTTTTCGTAAATCCATAGCACAATTATAGCGGACGCCGCGGGAATGGAAAAGATTTGTCATTTCTGTGATTAGGCTTTGACCTAATTATATATTTTGTGTATTATAATAACAAATCATAGATTTTAGGGAGTCCGCATTTTATGGCTACTAATAATGATAGTATTGTACCGGGATTTGATGAAGATAAAGACGATACCCTCAAGATTTCTTTAGAAAAAGAGGAAGCCATACCAAATTGTCTATATATCTACATGAATGGCTATATCGATACGTACAATTCCAATTTTTTTCAGAAAAAAATTACAAAAGTGATTGAGGCGGGATTTATCAACTTGATTTTTAATTGCTCCGCGCTAAATTACGTCTCGTCCACTGGAATCGGTTCATTCACTTCGTTTTTAAAAATGATTAAACCCAAAGGCGGCGACATCGTTTTGCTTGAAATCCAGCCCAAAGTTTATGAAGTGTTTCAGCTCTTAGGCTTTTCGCAGTTCTTTAATATCAAAGATTCTTCTGAAGAAGCCGTCAGCTTTTTCAAGATGGGCGTAACGGTAAAAGAGAGCGTTTTCCCTAAAGTTTTTGCCTGTCCTGTTTGCAGCAAGCATTTACGCGCGACAAAGCCCGGCCGTTTTCGCTGTTCTGAATGCAAGTCCATTCTTGCGATTGATCAAGCGGGACAAGTTTCTTTAGGTTGATATTGAGATATTGTTATAACCGGCTTTAAAGCCGGTATTTTTATCCGCTCAAAGTTGTTATAATTCACTCTAACTTCACAAGTTATCCACATTCTTTCAACTGTTTTGTCTCTCATTTTATAACTCTCTGTAATATATCGAATTAGCAAAGTTATTTCCTGCAGCGGTATAAGTTGTTGTATTGTAATGAATTAAACGTTGTTTATAGGAAGACCTGCTCTGGATTGCCGCACAAAAATAACAAAAAAATGTATCTATTCCTCTTGACACAAAAGTTATCCACACGTTATGCACATTTTATAGACATGATTTCACACTTTATGCACAACGCGGGCACTTTTTTTCCGCTCATTCAGCCTCTCCCAAAAGCGCGTATTCGGAAAAATACAACGAATCGATTTTATCGAGAACCAAGTTTTCGTTGACGGCAGCGGTAAGTTCTGCCTTGACGCGCTCTTCTCCGAGCGCTTTTAATTCAGCATATGTGTGCAAGGCAAAATAGCGAATCATCTCTTTTTTGAGCGCTCCGCTTTTTTTTGTCAGCTCTTCATAAAATGCACTGTCCTCGTTTCGATACGAAAACCACGGACTAAAAACGACGGTCGCAGAAGGCTCCGGCTCTGCAGGGCGCGTAACGGCGCGAAGCCGCCCAAAACCTGAATAGGCGCTCGTCTGCTGAGCATTCGGAGCGGCTTGTATGACGGGCTGCGCCGCTTTTTTGCGGGGGGAACGCATGTCCGCTATAAGAAACGCCGCCGTAAGGACGATTATAGCAGCGGTAAGAAAAATAAGAATGCCGCTCAATAGTTTGTTAAGGGAAAAGTTCATATTTTCATTATCGGAAAGTTGGAAGATGAGTGCGACGAGATTTAGGAGGATGCTCGTCGGCGTTATAACTTCTGTTGCCCGTCGGCATCAGAAATTTTTCGCAAAGTAAGCCTCGCTTCCCTCGCGAAAACAAGGGGTTGAGAAGAAGTAACCGCATTCCCTCTAGAAAATGGAGTTCGAGGAGGACTTGCGGCAAACTTGTATGGGCGGCAACCATGCTAAGACATTCCCCTCTCCCGTTCTCTGCCGCCTGTCTAACTCCGTTAATTCATTCAAACTCTGTTTTCCGCTGCCCATCTAACTCCGTAAAATCTGTTAAACTTCTCTGCCCGCCGGTACCTCCGTTAAGTCTTTTAACTTTCCTTTTTCCGCTGGGCGCCGTATTTGTCTGCTTCATCTGCGGCGATGGAGTGTTCAATTCCTTTGCCGTACTCGCCGCCGAGAATGTTGTGCTTGCCGTGGCGTTTTACTTTGTATAAATACTCGTCTGCCTGTTTCATCATTGCGCGGATATCCTCGTGTGCCGCCGCGTATCCGTAGGTGTAACCGCCGCTGAACGAAAAAGGCACTGCTTCTTCGTCAAGTTGAATGTCGTTCATAAGACGGCAGCAATTTACAAGGCAGGACTCGAACGTCTCTTTCGAGTCAAAAGGCTTGATGATAAGAAATTCATCGCCGCCGTAGCGATAGCATGAATCTTTTGTAAAACTTTCCGAAAGGATTTTTGCAAAGCGAAGCAGCACTTTGTCGCCGATGTCGTGTCCTCTCTGGTCATTAAAGTTCTTAAAATTGTCAATGTCGGACATCATTAAAAAAATGCGCTTTCCGATATAGGCATTAAAGTCCCCGCGCAAAGAATAACGGTTGCGAATTTCCGTGAGTGCATCGTATTTTGAAATCATTTCCAGTTCCGCATTGAGTTTTTTAAGCCGTTCCGATTGAGACAACGTTGAAACGCGATAGTAAAAACGATTTATGCTCACAAAAATGCACATACTCCAAATGAGCATGATATTCATCAGCAATTTATACGTCATCCCGTGTTCAAGGCCGACCATCAAAAGAAAGGCTGTGAATGCACCGGATATGCCCGCGATTGCCGCAGCAGGGGCGAGCACGAGTACGGAGGATGCAAAAATCGCAACGCTGACAAAGGGAAGAATTTGATTTCCGTGCGCGTAGTAGACAATCGAGACAGCAATGCCGAAAACGGCGTATGCGATGCCGAACGCTCCGGTTATCAGATGGGCGGCGGCGTGTTTTTTTAGTATGCCGGAAAGATAAAAGACGGAAAGCAGCATGACGACAATCTGCGTCAGGATAAAAACGGAGTAAAACGTCCGCACCGGCATATACGGTATCGAATCGACGATGATATTTTTGTCTTTCAGCACGATGAGCGTACAGGAGGCAGCGAATGCAATAACAGACGCAATGAATGTAAAACGGACGTTATAATCGTCAATATGGCGGCGGACTTCTTCGGAGTCGTATTTCGGAAACAAAAATTGCTGTAATTTAGGAAAGACTGTCATGGCGCTCCTCAACATACTAAGAAATATTACGCAATAACCTTACCGCACAGCAGAAAGGTATGCCGTTCTTGTAAGGTTGCTGCAGTCGAATTTATTGCCCTTCATTTTGACGCAAAAAACGCCGGGGGTGTAAACCGCTGCATGAATAAAGCTCAGCTCCATCACAGTACATTATGAATAGACGTGTTCAAAACTTTTGCTTGAACGAATGAATATACAAGGGGAAGAGCGCTCTGCTGTTTATGACCGGTGGAATGCGTATTCCCTCTGTAAAAAAGATAATAGCGGATAAAGTTCCGCACCGCAAGCCGATACGGTTTTTAGGAGGCTGCACGGCGCGCTATAAGGTTCTGGACGTAATGATGATAGAAAGCGTCGTTGCGATGATACTCAATATTGCCGTTATGCCGCCGGAATTTTTATTCCACTGATACCACGCAGAGTTCGCTTTAACTTCTATCGTCGCCTCCGGCGGAATAAAATCTTTTTTTGACAATTTTTTCCCTTCGACACTGCGGATTGAAACCAGCTTAAATGAATTTCTGTCCGTGTCGATTCCGCCTGCAAGTCTCACGTAATATTCCCAATCGCGGTCGGGAATATACGGAAATCGCCCTGGTTTAAAAACGGCACCTGCGACCGTTACGAAAAACTGCTTAAAAGGAATGACGAGCACATCGCCGTTATGCGTCTTTTCTTCATTATAGTAAGAGGAATCGTACAAAATGCGGTTTACGTCAATCGGAATTTTCATATCGCCGCGCCGAATATAGCATTTTTCCAAGTCAGAAGACGGAGAAAAATTGCCCGCATTGAGGCGGATAAGCGATGAATAGTCCGCCCCTTCGTGAATGCGCACGGTCAATTTTGACGCGCCTTCAAGCGCTGCGGAATTGACAATATTGACTTTAATTGCGCCTTCAATCGTAATGGAGCTGGAAACGTCGGAATAACTGGGAATGGTAATTTTATCGAAACACAAGAGTTCCATATCTCCGTTTATCTCGTCTTGTGTTAATAGAAACTGCTTTCCTGACTCCTTGAAGCCCATTATCCGGTAGAGCAAAATACGGCTTGTATCGGCAAGCGGCTCAAGGCCGCCGGCATATTTTTCTATCAGCGTTTTAAGGTTTTCGCCTTGGAGCAATTCATACTCTCCCGGACGCTCCACCGCGCCTTCAATCTGAACTTTACGGTCAATACGATTGACTATAATCCTGTCGCCTGCATGAAGGTACGGCTCCTGTGAAAAATCTCCATCGCGCACCGCCTTAAATAAGTCGTACACTTTTGTCTCGCCCGCCGCAGAAATGATTGTTACGTCCCTCGTTGACGAATATTTGGTCTTGAGCGGTTCGATAAAGGCCGAAAGCCGGCTCAGCGCCCATGCTTTTTGCTCGGACGCCTTTGTTACTTCTCCTGAAATATTGACAAGAAAGACTGCCGGAGCGGTCAGCGCAAACTGCACGCCTGAAAGCGGATAGTTTTTGTTGACGACCTGCTCCACCTGCGTTTTGAGCTGCGGATAGGTCAGTCCTGCGCAGTTAATTATGCCAAGATTCGCTACACGGATTTTATACGACGTATCGACAGAGATTGCGTATTTGACAGGAGTGTTTCCAATCATAAATGCAAGCGAGTATACGTCTCCAGCAGTAACGGGATAGTTCGGTATTGACGTCGCAAGTTTAGTGAGTTCTATGTTTTTAGTGAGTTCTGCATTTGTAGAAGAGTTTTCCGGTGAAGGAAGAGGAGTCTGCGCATTCAATGAATATGAAGAAAAGATATATACAATGATAGAAAATACGATACCGGACTTACAAAAAACTTTCATGGGCGGATAATAAAGCATATTTTACTGGACTGCAAGTTAGATGTGTCTTGCGGATACACGGCGCGCCGGTGCAGAATAGATAATGGGCGGGCGGCTCCCAGGCTGTTTATAAAGATTGAGCGATGTTCCGCCTTTTTCCATATTTACCGAGCGGCAGAACGTGGTGAAAATGAAGTTTTAATAAGTCGTGCGGCATGGACAGAAAAAACGGAATTTTACGGGCGGCGGAGAATGACGTTTGAATGGTAAAAACGAGTTGCCATCCCCGCGTGAGTTTTTCTGCCAAAAACTTGCAGGAAGCGGAGTTCATCGGGCGGTTGTCTACGGCGGAGGACGGTATTTTTAAGGCGTGACGGGGGAAGCCTGAGCGAGATTTTGCTTACGAAAAAATTGTGCCATTTACATGCTTTAAAACTCGTCAACTTGTTCGATATCAGAGTTATCGAACAAGACCGCCCCGCTTGCGCCCGTCTACAGAGTTCAATAAAATACGGCAAACACAAAACAAAACAGGAATACGCAATGAATTTAAAACCGCTCTACGATTTTACCGAACAAAGCGAACGCGATATGGTCGCGCTCGAAACGCTTCTTACCTCCATTCCCGCGCTGGCTCCCGAAGCAGGCGGCCAAGGGGAATTTAAAAAATGCGCGGCGCTGACTGAATGGCTCCGCTCTCATGGGCTGACGAATATCGAGCGTTTTGAAGCGCCTGACAGCCGCGTAGAAAGCGGCGTGCGGCCGAGCATTGTGGTTACGGTGCCGGGCGCAAAAGACGATTTTTCCGTGTGGATAATGGCGCATACCGACGTTGTCGCCGCCGGAGAAGAAAGTTTGTGGGACGCAGACCCGTGGACGGTTGTTGAAAAGGACGGAAAACTCATCGGGCGCGGCGTTGAAGACAATCAGCAGGGACTGGTGAGCGCGGCATTCGCGGCTCTTGCTTTCGTTAAAAACGGCGTTACGCCGCCGCACACCGTAAAACTTTTGTTTATGGCGGACGAAGAAGTCGGCAGTAAGTACGGAATCAGTTGGCTTTTGAAAAACACAAATCTTTTCCGCAAAGAAGACATTATTTTGATTCCTGACGGCGGAGACTCAAAGGGCGAGACAATCGAAATTGCCGAAAAAAATATTATGTGGCTTAAAGTCCGCGTTGAAGGCAAGCAGATTCACGCATCGCGTCCCGACCAAGGCATAAACGCCTGTCTTGCAGCGGACGACCTTGCCTTGAGGCTCCACGCGATGGAAAAAAAGTTTCATGCAGTCGATTCTTTGTTTGAACCCGACCACAGCACGATTGAGCCGACCATGCGGCAGGCAAACGTGATGAGCGTCAACATTATTCCCGGGACGGACATTTTTTACATGGACTGCAGAATTCTTCCGTGTTATCGGCTTGACGAAGTGCTTAATGAGGCGCGGCGCATTGCAGACGATATTCAAAAGGAATACGGCGTAAAAGTTTCGTTTGAAACGCCGAACAAAAGCGAGTCTCCTGCAACGCCTGTTGACGCGGCAATCGTTACGCGCCTTAAAAAAGCGCTTAAAGAGGTGCACGGCATAAACGCGCGCACAATCGGTATCGGAGGCGGGACTGTTGCCGCCGAACTGCGTAACGAGGGCTTTCACGCGGCGGTATGGAGTACGCTTGATGAGCAGGCGCACATGCCAAATGAATACTGCCGTATTGCAAACATTATTGCTGACGCTAAAACGATGATTCATCTTATGGCGCAGGACTAACGCACTGTCTGCACTATGAAAAAACGCGCAGCAGTCCCATTTGGCATTCTTTCGTTCGCTTTTATCGCGTGCTACACGATGGCCGACTACAATTTTCAAAAAGTTGACCACGCGCTTGAAGAAGGAAACTACGGCGCCGTCTACGAAAAAATCGACGCCGACCGGATGCATATCTATTCATCATTCGATAAATCGCTTGAAGCGCTCGACAAAGGCATTCTCCTGCATTACGCGGGAGATTTTGCAGCGTCGAACAAAGAACTTTCCGGGGCGGAGGACTTGTTCCGAACGTACGCGGCAAAAAGCGTATCGCAGACGGCAGGCTCGCTGCTGATAAACGACACGATTACCGACTATGCAGGCGACCCGTACGAGGACGTGTACACGAACGTGTTTATGGCGCTCAACTATCTGCATTTGGGAAAATTTGACGACTCGATGGTCGAAATCCGCAGATTTGATACGAAGCTCAAAGAAATAAGCGCACAGTATCAGGCGCAAATAGAGGCAGGAAAAATCGAACTTGCTTCAAACGCCCGCTCAGTCCCCTCTTCCGAAATGAAATTCCATAATTCGGCGCTGGCGCATTATGTGAGTATGCTTTTATACCGCGCTGACAAAGACACGGATAATGCGGCGGTAGACGCGCGTCAAATTCAGAATGCATTCCAGTTCCAGCCGGCTTTGTATGATTTTCCACTTCCTCAAACTGTACAAGATGAATTGACTGTACCGCGCGGGCAGTGCCGTTTAAATCTGCTTGCATTCACAGGACGAGCGCCGGAAAAAAAAGAAGAAAGTCTTCCGCTCTGGGCTGTTGATGCGTTTTATCGTATCGCCCTTCCTGTCATGGAAATGCGGAAATCTTCTATAAATGCCGTCGAGTTTTACGCGGAAAATACGAAAACGGGAGAACGGTATTTTTCCAAAGCGGAAAAAATCGAAAGTATCGAAAATATTGCCGCGCATACCTACGAGCAAAAATATGCACTGATTGTGGCAAAAACCGTTGCACGGATGACTGCAAAATTAGCCGCAAGTGTTGCGCTCGATGTTGCAGCGGATAAGATTGACGACGGAATTGTTTCGGCAGTTTTTTCGATTTTGGGCTTTGCCTCCAAGGTGAGTGCATTCGCTACCGAACGGGCAGACGTGCGTACGTCCCGTTACTTTCCGGCAAATGCGTTTGTTTCCGGTATAAACCTTGCAGAAGGAACATACGATGTAAAAGTCGTTTTTAAGTACCGGAACAGAATTGTTTTTACACGCTCGTATACGGGCGTCGCCGTGCGGAAAAATGACGTAAACCTTGTGGAAGCGTTCTGTTTAAGGTAAAAAATATATCGTCGAGTGCGCACGGAATGCGGCATTCGGCAGACAGGAGGCTCTATGCAAATTTTAAAAAAAGCGGTTATGCTTACCGCATTTTGTCTTTTGGCGGGGTGCGTCAAAAACAATCGTGCGGAGGCGGCAGATAACCGCAGGGGGTACAAAATGACGGGAACGGAAAGAGAGATTTACCTTGCCGGCGGCTGTTTTTGGGGCGTCGAAGGATATTTTCAAAGAATCGCCGGAGTCAGCGGCACCGATACGGGCTATGCGAACGGCAAAACGGACGATACCGACTATCAGCGTATTGGAAGCACTGACCATGCAGAAACCGTGCGCATTGTGTACGAGCCGGGAATCGTGAGTTTACAGGAATTGCTTGCGCATTATTTTAGAATCATCGACCCGCTTTCAGTCAACAAGCAGGGAAACGACCGAGGACGGCAATACCGCACAGGAATTTATTATTCATCGGAAAGCGACGCGGCGAAAGTCAAAAAGTTTGTCGCCTTTATGCAAAAAAAATATTCCAAACCGATTGTCGTTGAAGTCCAACCGCTTAAAAACTTCATCCTCGCTGAAGACTATCATCAAGATTATCTGAAAAAAAATCCGAACGGTTACTGCCACATCAATTTGGGACTGTCGAGTGCGCCGCTCTACGATGAAAGCACGTTTAAAACGCCGTCAAAATTCGACTTAAAGAAAACGCTCAGCGCGATTCAGTACAGCGTAACGCAGGAAAAGGCGACGGAGCGTCCGTTTTCAAGCGAATACGACAAATTCGACGAAAAAGGAATTTACGTTGACATTGTAACGGGAAAGCCCTTGTTTTCGTCCGCGGACAAATATGACGCAGGCTGCGGCTGGCCAAGTTTTACGAAACCCATAACGACGCAGGCGCTTCAGTATCTCCACGACGGGAGCCACGGTATGGAGCGTACAGAAGTTGTTTCTCAGACCGGCGGCGCGCATTTGGGACACGTGTTTGACGACGGTCCGCAAGAAGCCGGAGGACTCCGTTACTGCATCAATGGAGCGTCGCTTAAATTCATTCCGTACAGCAAGATGGAAAAAGATGGCTACGGCGACTATATTCCGTATGTAGACGTAGAATAGGACAGGCAGCGGCGCGCAGCAATGATGAAACGCGCCGCGTTTGTGTGAAAAGCGGACTGGCTAAACAGTTTTTGTTCATGCAACAGTTTTCATTCTCTCTGCTGTCCAGTTTACGTTTTCAGTTTTATTTTTGCGCTGCGGTAATTTTTTTGACAATATGTTTTGCAGTCGTCAGCTTTGAAATATCGCCGGAAATCTTTCCGTCGATGCCAGTTTCCGAGCCGCAGCCCGCAAGCAAAAGCCTTATTTCTCCGTCCATACCCTGCGGAATTTTCGCTTCATACACAACGGAAGGCTGTCCGTTTATCCTTGAGTTTTTCTTTGTGTAAAAATCGTTGTAATCAAAACTCGTATTAAATTCGGCTTTGATGATGCATTCTTTGTCGCCGATTTCCGCTGTAAATACTATGTCCGCGTTTGGCGTTGCTGACGTTACCGCGTCTAACTCTCCGTTATCCGCCATACTTTTTCCGCCGTCGTGATTTGCCGCATGAGACCACACCGGAAGCGCTTCCGGACGGCCTGTTGGGGGAGCGAAAATCCAGCTTCGTTTGCTTACCCGCCGCGTTACATACAACGTCCGCACATAGTTGCCGTCAGTATCTTCAAGCCATACCGCGCACTGCGGATTCATTTTCGTTTTCCAATGTTCACCAGTGCCGATAACGACGCTTACTTCTTTTGCAAACAGCATTATTGAAGCCGTCGATAAAATTAAAAATGCCGCGCATACTCTTTTCATGTGTACCTCCGCGAGTTAGAGTCAAAAACGCCTTGCAGTCGCTAAACCGCTGTCCAGATATTTTTATTTTAATCATTTTAAAAACTGATTAAAGTATTGAGTGCCGATATTGACTAAGTATAGTACACTCTTTAGTTTGCGCTCCAAAAGGAGATAAAACACTTTGCAATAAAATGAAGCACACCATTTTTTGTGTATGCGCTGTAATTCAAATAGGAGAAAAGAAAAAATGCTTGAAAAGGTAACAGAGACGAATGGATTGATAGGTATTGCTTTGAAATTGGCACTGCTTATCGGATTTTCTGTATTTTTTGTTTTCTCTCGCTATAATCGAGTAAAACGCAAAGGCGCTGTCGGAGAACGCCGCGTCGCGCGCATACTAAACCGTTTACCGAAAACTGAATATAAAGTTCTGCATGATGTTATGCTTTCTGTCCCCAATGACTGCACGACCCAAATCGACCATGTAATTATTTCGATGTACGGCATCTTCGTCATCGAAACGAAAAATTATTCAGGTTGGATATTTGGTCATGAACATTCCGAATATTGGCTGCAAGTCATCTACCGAAGTAAAAGCCGCTTTCGAAATCCAATAAAACAGAATTGGTCGCATATTTATGCGCTCAAAAGCATTTTAAAAAGTTTTTCAAACATACGCTATTTTCCAATCGTCGTGTTTTGCGGCGACGCCCGTTTCAAAGGTCTACAATCGAATATTCCCGTCGTTTATGACAGCCGGCTTTTGAACGAAATACGAAAACATTCCGTTGTAAAGAATCTGTCTGGCGAAGACATTGTAAAAATCGCCTCGCTTATTCGAGACGCACAGTGTTCAAACGGAAAAAATACAAAAAAGCATATTGCAAATATTCAGAAAAACGTCGGGGAAAGACATCGGCGGGAGAAAAACATGATTTGTCCGAAGTGCGGTGCTGAATTAAAACAAAGGGACGGCGTATACGGAAAATTTTACGGTTGTTCCAATTATCCGCGCTGTAAATTCACAATGAAATACTAAAGCCTGCCGAAAGATGAAAGTTTATGAACACAGGAATCTTTATTCGCGCAAAGGAGGGGGATACCTCGATGTTTGCGTCAGGGTTGTTGATTATATTTTATCAGGCATTTAGCCATGGATAAAGTTTGCCGCTGCCACGAGGATTATCAGCGCGTAGCCTGCAAAACTGTAGAGGTCGGGAAGCTGTCCGAACAAAAAAAAGCCGAGTGAGGCGGAAAAAAGAATCTGCGAAAAGTCGAAAATGGAAATTTTTGACGCCGGCGCGTTGTAATACGCCGCCGTGATGCCGAATTGCCCTCCGGCCGCAGCAAAACCTGTTCCAAGGAGGAGTAACAGTTTTGTACCGCGTATCGGAACGAAATAAGGAAAAAAGGGCAGTGCGCAGACAAGCGAAAAGGCTGAAAAAAAGAGAACGATGACATTTCCTGTGCAGTCGAGTGCGTGTAATTTGCGTATCGAAGCGTAGGCAAGTCCTGCGCCGACGCCGCCTAAAAGTCCGCAGAGGGACGGAAACGTCTGAGCAAGGTTGAGACTCGGTTTTATGACAAGGAGCGCGCCGATAAATGCGGCGGATATGCAGAGGAGGGGGACGGGTTTGATTTTTTCTCCCAGAAGGATAAAACTGAACAGCAGCGCAAAAAACGGCGACATTTTATTTAAAATCGCCGCGTCGCTTAAAATCAAATGGTCGATGGCATAAAAGTTTGCAAATACGCCGATGGTGCCTGCCGCCGCGCGGAGCACCAGAAATTTAAGCGCTCCTTTGGGAACGTGCACGGAGCGTTTGCCGTTTTTCGCAATCTGCCGTCCAAGAATTGCCGACGCGATGGCGAGCGAAACGAGATTCCGGAAAAATGTTTTTTCGATAAACGGAATATCGCCGCTCAAACGCACCAGTGCGCCCATCACAGCAAAACTGAACGCCGACAAAATGAGAAAGACGACGCCCCGCGCATAGTTTTGTTTGGTCACTTCCGTCTTCCAAAGAGGCGTAAGAGCGCAAGGAAGATGTTGATAAAGTCGAGATAGAGTTCAAGTGCGCCGATGACGGCGGCTTTTTTGAACATATCGCTGCCGTCCGCCCGCTCCGCCGCAATCATCATTTTGTTTGTGTCGTAGGCAGTCAGCCCTGTAAAAACGACGACCGTAGCAATTGAAATAAGCCAGTCCAGTCCGCTTGAATGCAGAAAGAGGTTGACGACAGAGGCGATAATCACGCCGATTAACGCCATTTGCAGATACCGTCCTGCCGAGCGGATGTCAGATTTTGCCTTCATGCCGTAAACGGTCATTGCCGCGAACATGGCGGCGCTGATAAAAAAGACTCGCGTAATGGCGGCGTTTGCGTAGGCGAGAAAGGCAAAAGAAAGCGTCAGTCCGTTTAAGATTGAATACGCGATGAATGCAAAAAGAGCAGCGGAGGCGCTCATACGCCGTATCATGCGCGATAAAACCCACACGAGTGCAAGTTCCGCTATGACAACTGCAATAAATCCGCCGCCTAACAGCGTTTTTATAAGCGCGGGATTGTGCGCCGTCAAAAATGCGGTTAATCCGCTGACGGCAAGCGCTGCGGTCATCCAGCCGTAGACGCGCGTTAAAAATGCTCTTTTTTCCGAAACTTCCGCGATTTGCCCGGTAAAAATCGTTCGTTCAGTCATTTTGTGCTCCTTAAAAAAAGAATTTTTTACTCTCATTCCGAATTTCATAAAACAATTTGTTCGATATTTCCGTGCCGAACAGGTTTAATATACAAAAGAATTGATGCCGTGCATAGAAAGAGGCGCGGACTTTGCGCTGAAATCTCCTGCGTACACGGACGCACTGCATATTTTTCGTTTAATTGTTCTTCAAAAAGTCGCGGTATTTGTCAATATCGACATGAAAAGCGGTGATAGGAGATGACGGGTCATCTAGCGAGCGGTTCAGCGCTTCTTCCGCTTCCATAATAAGCCGTTCTGCGGAAAGCATCCGCTCAGAGCGCGACGAAATACCGATACAACAAGAGAGCGCCGCCGCTTCAATGATTTTTGTGAGGCGTGAGTGCAGCGTACCGGCAATTTCTTCCGCTTTTAGGATTGTTGTGTCCGTTTTGATGACTGCAAAGCCGTCTTCTCCGAACTCAAAAATCATGTCGTGGAACTGGAACTCTTCCAAAAGAGAGGCCGCGATGTTTTTGCAGACAGCGTCTGTAAAGCGAAGACCTGGGATTTTGATAATAAAAAGCGATAAGTCTGCTTCCGAAGATGCCGCACGGACAAGCTCATTTTCAAGGCGGACTTGGAAATTATGTTCCCAAGCAAAACCCGTTACCGGCGAAAAAAAATCTTTTTTCGGTTCGCCGCTGTTTTCTCCGCCCTCAGGCGAGTCGTTTTCTGCGGGCTTATCTTTTCCGTCTGTATACAGAGTTTCAGGCGGCGCTTTTACTACATCCTCATACGGTGCGTTTTCATCTGCGGAACGGGGCGCTGTGTCCGTTTCGGCGTTTAAGGAGGCCTTTTCCGTTAAATCTCCATTTCCGGCGTCTTCTGCGTCTTTGCCCGATTGTTCTGCCGTTCTGCCCCGCTCTGCTTCAGGGGAAGACGTCGTTTGCAGCGCGGCATTTTCCGGCTGAAAAGTCTCTTCTATCGTATCCTGCCGCGTTTGTGCATTTTCCGCGTCCGCTTCTCCGTCTGCCTCCGTGCCGTCTTCCGTCTTGTCGGTTTCGGTTTTTTTCCGTTTTGCCGGTACGGAAGCGGTCTTCGGCTCAGTAAAAGAGATGTACGTAAGCAGCGATACGGTAAAAAGCGTTGCAATCAATATGATAGTAAACGAAATGCGTGCGTAGTAAAAAATTGATGAAGGGCGCAAAAGATAAACAGCGGCTTTGAGGGTATAGTTATCCTGTCCGTTCATGATGGAAACGATCGAGACTTTTACCATGTTCGTATCGATCATCGGGATTTCATCTTTTTGCGGATAGCGGAAAACCGGCTCAGCGTTTTTGTACAGGTAAAGTCCCTGATAGTCCCGCAGATTATCTGCCGCGCTTTGTATGCCGGAGGCGCCGCCTTTTTTAATTGCAGCCGTAATGTGCGAAACCGTCCGTTCCGCCCGTTTTTGTCCATGCGAGTACTCAACAGCGAGGTTTGCGATTAAAAAAACGACTGAAAATATAAAAACGGCGATGGTGCTTATCGAAAAAATTGTAATGGTTTTGCGCTTCATGTTTAAAAAGTATATCGTAGAATGTCTGCCAGTGCAAGTTTGACGCATTTTTTGAAATCGGAGTCGGGATTTGTCTTTTTAAGCTGCGCAATGTAGGGGAGCGTAAAAACTGCGGCAGGGGAATTTTTATCGTCCTCTGACTGCAAAAACGCATCCGCCGTGTTTTTAAGCGCGGTTTTAAAATGTTCAAGGTCGAATTTTTGCACGCGGATTTCCGCAGATTCAGAATTTTTTTTGCAAATCGAATACACTCCGTCTGAATTCGTCATTTCCAGTCCCTTTCCCGACAGCCTGTATTCAAAGTCCTTTCGATAGGAGTTCATAACTTCGCTTGTTGCGCGATTTTCGGTATGTGTAAGCGGCGTACGGAACATGAGGCGGCAGAACTGCGTTTCAATGCCCGCAAGGCGGTTTTGTGCAGAAGCGTAGAGCGCGTCAAGATATGTGCCTTTTGCGTATGCCCTGCCTCCGATATAGGCAAAGTCCGCTCCGGCGACGATAATTTTTTGAAAGCCCGCTTTGAGCGCAAACTCCGCCGCCAGAATCGTTACCGTGCCCGCGCCGCCTCCCGCATGAACAAAGGTTTGTCCGTCCTGCGAGGCTTCTGCGAACGAAACAAGCGGATGTCCTGAAGCGGTAAAAATAACGCGGGCGCCCGCATTTACGGCGTACCGTACCGCCGAATGCTGAGCGCACAAGTCAAAGATAAACAGCGTCTCCGCACTATGAATGCCGTGAAAGTGCGCGGAAGAAACCGCCTGTCCATCAAGAGAACAGACCGCGTCGCAAAAAATACCGTGCGCGCGGAGGCTTGAATATGCCGTGTCGGTTGCAATAACGTAGAAGTCGTCCCGCTGTGCCTTGAGCAAGTCGATTTTAGAATCGAGAGAAGGGCCTGCCGCGGCAATAAAGACAGTTTTGTACCGCGGAAAACGGAGCGTATGGCTGTGCGCTGCGCTTTTGAGATTCAAAATGATATTGCGCTGCCAGATTTTTCCAAAGTTTGACTGCACGGAAAAGTCCGCCGCAATTTTTTTGAGTGCGCTTTTTGCTGCTTTTTCAATGAGTTTTGTTGCATCAGGATTTGCCGCTTTCCAGCCCGGCAGGGCAATAAAATTAAAATCGCCGTGTACGGCAGGAAGATAGCTTTGAACAAGCGCATCTTCTGTCGTTTCAAGGGGGACTGCTAAAATTCGTTTTTCTTCTATTAAGAGACGCGTATTTTCAATATTCGACTGCAAAAAATGAATGTCGTTCGCACCTTCTTCGACGGCGAGGATGTGCGCATCAGGAAACTTTTTAAGCAGTGCTGCAATATGGTAACCGCCTGCAAGTCCCGCACACAAAAAAAATCCCGTTTTGTCGATGTGCGCGGCAAAATTTTCGCCTTCTTTGAGAGACGCATAGCGCGAGTGCGCGGCTTTTCCGTCCGCAAAAACTGGAACGGGCTGATTGTCTTTGGAAAAAATTATTTTTTCGTACGACATTGCGCCCCCAAAAGCCGCGCTAAAAATTCTGAATTTTTTTCTTCGAGTGCGGCACGTTTTTCTTCTTTGTTGTCTCGGCTTCGTTTCCATGCAAGATATTCAGCAGGAAAAAGCGAATGCAGCCATTCGTCCGTGTCGGAGTGTGCGGCGATAAAGTTATGAGCGCGTTTTTTTCGTTCTTTTGCGTTGCAGTCGATTTGTCTCTCCTGCATGCCGATTGCCTGAAGTTCAGGTGATTTTTCGGCTTCGTATAGACGTTTTTTAAAAAACGAAAAGTTTACGTCGGGAATACTTTTGAGCGTGTGCGAAAACTGAAAATCGGCGGAGAGGCGAAATACTCTGCCGGAAAATGCAGGATTTTCCGCTGCAAACCATTTCCGGTATATGTCGAGCGCATCGGAATTGCAGCGTGCGCGCGTTAATCGCCCCTCTTTTGTCTGCATTTTCATGTCAGCGCTTTCGTTTGCCGTTTCCAGCCGATTGGGCGGGCAGTGCTGCATTCCCGTGGACGGCGCAAGGTCAAGTCCGCACAAAAAAATATCGCCGCTTGTAATATTGAGCGCAAATTCTAACGCAGTACCGCTGACCGTGCCATTTCGTTCCGCACGCATGGGCGTAAATCCGCAAAGTTTCGCCATTGTCGTTTCAAATCCATCAGAAAATCCGAGCGGCACGATTGGATTTTGGCCTAATACGACGGCAGGACACGCCCCCTCCACGCTCAGCGCAAGGGGAATGTAAGGCTTATCTTTCAATTCTTCTAAATGACGTTTTGCCCAGTATCCGCCGTCTGTTGAAATGACCAGGTCTGGTTCAAGTCCTGCTGCAAGCAAGGGGGAGAGGGCAGAAGAGACGGCAAGCAAAAAATAGGACGCACGGTTTTCTTTGAGAGGCGCAAGGGACTGCAAAAGACTTGTTCCAGATGCAGCAACGACAACAGGCTGCGTTCCAGCATGTATTTCCGCCGTTTTGTTTGCTGCGGCGCAAAATATGTACGCATTTTTAAACCATCGTTTTGCAAAATGACTGTGCGTAACAAGGCTCATGCGCGCTTTGTTTACCGCATTTTTAATAGCGCACCACGCCTCTTTATCTTCTGCGGTAAATATTTTTGCCGACGGAACCCACGATAAAAAGCGGCACGAACAGATTTCTTCGTCTCCTATGACTGAAAAAAGCGCGTTTTCTAATTGTGCGCCGCCGTCGGGTGAGTGAAGATAAAATACTCTGTCAAAAAGTGCGTCCGTTTCCGCAAAATCGGCGCAATAGCGGACAGCGTATATTTTTGCACCAGGAATTTTTTGTCTGAGCGGCAAGACGCAGTAAGCGAGGGCAGGCTCCGTAACGAGTACGCAGGACGGCAAAAAATCCGTTTCCGCAGAAGCTGCGAACTGGAAGGCTTCTCGTTCGGGATTATATTTTGAATGCAGCGGAATACCGTCTGCTGAACAGATTTTTGAACCGTTTTTTGCTGTCGAAAAAGTAATATGTGCGTTCATGAGATAAAAAAAGCCGTCCCGCTTCGGGACAGCCGTTTGTACGTACTCAGCGTTTACGCAAGTCCGAGTTCGGTAAACAGTTTTTTATACGTTATAAACTGCTCGGACTTTGCGAACTCCATAATCTTTTCTTCGGGGAGATTTTCAAGAAGCTGATCCATGTACAAAAGCACAGACTTAACGTCGGCTTTTAAGTCGGAAGGAATATCTGCGCCCTCTGTCTCTTGAATATCGCTTTCGTCCGCGCCGTCTTCAACGCGCTCTTCTTCAGCAAGATAATCGACGTTCTCTTTGGAGAGCACTTCGCTTATCGGAGGCTCTTCGGCAAGCATTTCGTCAAAAATCTCATCGTCTTTAGGCGGCGCCGAATCTTTCGTCGTATCTTTTACCGAGTCCATAAAATCCGTCGCCGAAGATTCAACGAGAATGTCGTCAAAATTGCTGCTTTCCGCTGTCTGTTCATCTTTCACTTTAGGAACGGAAATCTCTTCGGGAATATTTAACGCATTGAGCGCATCTAAATCCGGCTCTTCGAGCACTTCGTTATCAATGTCAAACGTAAGACCTGAATCGTGCTCTTCATCGGGAATAATAATTTCATCTTCGCTGACAGTGCCAAACGGGGCGTCATCATTAAAATCCTTTTCTTCGATAACCTGCGGTTCTTCAAAGGTTTCCGTCGTTTCATCATGTGGAATGTCAGACGTCTTTGCCTCTTTTTCAAATTCGTCTTCAATTCCGGTTTTCTCTCCAAAATAATCAGCGACCGTTTCGTCAGGCTCGTCGTTTTGCGCGTGCGTCATCGCTTGCTGGCGCGCATCTGCCGCCGCGGCGCTTTCTGCAATACTTGTTTGGAGCGCATCTTCGTCAATGCCGGTTTTGTCTCCAAAATAGTCGTCAACAGTCTCTTCCGGTTCCGCGCCGCTAAAAATGCTTTCTCCCTGATTTTCGACAGACTGCTCTTCTTCATCGCTCGTAAAATCCGCAGTCTGCATGATATTGTTGAGTTCGTCGCCTGAAAGCGCAATCGTATCATCCTCATCCCGCCCGCTGAAAAAACCGGTGTCTTCAAGCGGCATCTCAATCTCGGCTGTATTCGCAGGGGGTGTCTGCAAAAAATCGCGCGATTTTAATTCGTCGAATTCGGCTTTCAGCGAGTTGATTTCATTTTTTAAGCCGGAAAGATCGTCTACGATTTGTTGAAGGAGCGTATTGTTCATCTCTGAAGTTGCAGGAGCGTTTTTGGCAGAGGCGGAATCCTCGACGACTTGTACTGCAGGCGCTGCCGTCTGCGCTGTGTCGGAAACCGAAAGATTGTAGTCCACCGTTTTATCGGCGCCGTTTTCATCTTTTGCGCCTGTCGTTACGGGCGTTTCCGCCTCGGATGCATCTATGCCAAAGTCGGACAGGTCAACTTCTTCCGCAGATACGCTTGTATCAGCGGTATTTTCAGTTGACGCAAAACCGCTTTTTTCCTCGTCGTGAGATTCTGCTGCCGGTGTGTCTGAAAGAGCGGTATCGTCCGACGAACTTTCGTCTTCAACCGGAACCTGTTCGGAAACCGCCTCATTGAATTTTAAATCGATATTGAGCGGCGTTTCGTCTGGAATGTCGTCTTCTTTTTTTGCTTCGTCTTGTCCGCCGCCGAAAGAAACATCGTCAAGGAAATCGTCGAGCGAAACTTCTCCGTCATCGCTTGTTTCTGTAAATGTTGTTGTATTTTCTGCGGGGGCTGCCGGTTCCGTAAAATCTTCATCTAAAAAGTCGTCGAGCGCAACGTCTTCGCTTTCCGTTGGTACGCTTTTTTCTGCAGACTGTGCCGTATCGTCCAAATCGGGAAAAAAGTCGTCGGCGGCAAGAGTGTCGTCGTCTTCGTCCGCTGAAGTCTCTTCGGTAACGTTCATGCTGTCGGAAATATTTGACAGTTCTTCTTCCGTAAGCGTCGCGTCGTTGAAATCCGCCGCTGCAAAGTCATCTGTACTGTCGTCCTGCGTATCCTGCACTGCCGCTGCCTTGTCCATCGCCTTTTCAACATGGGTATCTGGCTCTGAAAAATCGGGAAATGCGCCGATAGAGTCAAATGCACCTGTATCAAGAAGCTCGTCAAGGGATTTTTCTTCATTATTTGCAGCGTCCTGAGGGGGCATCTTTACCCAAACTCCGTAGCTGTCAAGGTCTTTTGTATCCATCGAATCGCCCATACTGTTCCTCTTTAGTTTTCAGATTTTTATATTTTTGTATCGGCATAATGCGCAAAAATAAATAGTTTCAATTCATAAGCCGGCGCAGAGGTCAGCCTCTGAAGTATGCCGCATTATATCATATCTTTTCATTGCGGAAAATAAAAATCCCTCCGATATATAACCAATGCTTCACGTAAAATTGCTTCTTGCCGCGTGCTTGGGGACGCTTGTGTACGTTTTTATGTCCATTACATTCGGACGGGACGGAATGTGGGTGTACCGGCAGTTGGAATCGCAAAAAAAGGTTATCGCGGCGCAAACAGAACTTATTCAAAAATTGAATACGGAACTTGTCCTTGAGCATACCGCTTTGCTCAAAGACCGCGACGTTATTGCTGCGTATGCGCGCCGTCTTGATTATGTGGCAAGCGATGAAAAATTGGTAAAAATAACCGGACTCAAGCCTTTCCAGCGCTCGCTTTACAATACCGGCACCGCGCTCAAACATACCGACTGCGAATATCTTTCCGAAGATATTTGTAAAAGCGCAGGTTTTCTTTTTTTTGCCGCCGCTCTCGTCATCCTGTTGATGGCGGACGCCGTATACGGAGCGCGCGCAGCGTTAAAAACGCAGAGCGAACGCAAAGAATTTGCGCACGGAATTGCCGTCTATGATATGCCGCAAGTCCGATAAGGGGTCGGCGGAACTTGCTGCCCGCCTGCTAAAGGAAGAAAAAATAATTATCGTCCCGACGGACACCGTGTACGGTTTTTCGGGGATTGTCGATAAAACTGCCGATAAAATCCGCCGCATAAAGGGGAGGGCGGAAGATAAGCCTTTTATCGTTCTCATTGCAAAACCGGAAGACATGAACCTTTTTACGCCGGCGGCATTGCCCCAAAAACTGCTTGATTATTGGCCGGGCGCGTTGACTGTCATCGTTCCGTCTATTGACGGGAAAGGCACCGTTGCCGTCCGCTGTCCCGGCGATGAATGGCTGAGACGTGTTATCGCTCTTGCTGGAAGCCCCATCTATTCTACCAGCGTAAACCGCAGCGGAAAGCCCGTCTTGGATACGTTCTCCGCAATCCAGCGTGAATTTGAAGCCGAGACCGCCCTGATTGTAGACGACGGCGACAAAACAAACGCCGTTCCTTCAACGATTGTGCAATACGACGGAACAGTGCGCCTTGTGCGGCAGGGTGGGCTGGAGGTTACGGAAAAGTGGTAGGGCGGCTTAATACATCTTTATAGGTCAGCGCCGTTTGTGCCGCAAGGCGTTTTTTTGAGAGAAGGAGCAATAGGAGTGCGGACGGGGACGTAACTGGTTTTGCGCTTCAATGCCGAACGACATTTCCCCTGCAATCTGGTGCAGGGCGCGCCATCCTCCGTAACATCTCCTCCGCTCCGAAATTACAGCACTATTTCGTTGTCTGCCTAAATTTACGGAAGCAAAGTTGGACAGACGGTAATCTCATTATGTCTTTCAAATACGTTTTTCACCGCCCAACGTTCTCTGGCAGGCTGCGTTTACTCAGCGTAAAAGAAGTACTGAGTTTGCAGCCTGCCCAAGTTTGCTTAAGGCAAACTTGTTGCGGAGTTTTGTCTGCGCGTTTTCTTCATATCTCACGAGTTAAATAATCTGCTATTGAAAAATAAAACTTTTTCTCCGCTCCATAAAAACGCCGCCAAGAAAATGCATCTTCCCGACGGCGACACCTTCGTGCCCCAAAAGTCCATTTTCTTGCGAGAATATCCACACTCCTACAGGAGTGTGGATATTCTCGGTAAGGCGGCAACTCCGTTAAGTCTTTCAAATTCCTTCCTCTGCCGCCGACTTACACCTTAAACTTCCCTCTTATACCGACAAATGTTCTGTAATTACCTATAATATAATAAATTACATACGCCCAATCTGCCCTTGAAAAACAGTCTTTACAAAAATTGTAGTAGAGACTGTAGAAAAATGAGTGGTATTAGGTTTTGTGCATGTGCCCACCCCCTTTCGCAAGAACGGAAACAGCCCAAGAAAAAGAACAGGCACACTTTTGCTGAGGCTTTTTTTTTGCTTTCCAGAAGGAATGAGGTAGAAACTCATACCTAAAACCGCTGCTTTTGTCGATTTCAGCGACGGATGCGAGAAGAGCGACCTTTACTAAACTTTCACGTTCGGCAAAAGTTATTTCATCGATTTTTGCGATGGAAAGCGACCCTATTATAGTCGTAAGCGCTGCAATTTCCTGGTACTGGCAGAATATATATTCCGCTGTTTTTATACTGTGCTTGGAACGCTTCATGCGCGAGATAAACTGCAACGCAAAAATATGGATTTACAGGAGTAGACTTTATAGAATGCAGCAAGACTATGAACAAACGTAAATTGTCATATAATAACAACTTAGCGGGAGGCATACTCGTACCTCTTGACACATATCCTGTCTTTATCATATTATTTTTCCAGCAAGCCCGAATGGCGGAATTGGCAGACGCGCTAGGTTCAGGTCCTAGTGAGAGCAATCTCATAGGAGTTCAAGTCTCCTTTCGGGCAAAGCCGTCTAAATGACGGCTTTTTTGTTTTAACAAAGCTCGGCGCGGCTGTACAAGATTAAGCGGGATTTTTTACAAAAAAATATGCGCAGGAGATAACGCCGAAGAATATAAGCACCGTTACGATATAAATCCAAGCGGGAAGTGAATCATTATATATAAATTGACTGGATGCAGCTCTTGTCATTGTGGCATTTTTTAAATTAGAGAAAAAATGTTTTTTTATCGCCGATATCGTTAAAGTCTGCGTCGTGTGTCCATAGCGGTTTTGCTCACCTGCAAAGGCGTACCCGCATGACGGACAGCCGTTTTTAAAATCCGTTGAACTGCCGGTTTTCCCGCAATGAGGGCACCGGACGGAAATAAAGAATTTACCGCATTTTTTACAGACTCGTGCATTTTCGGGAACTTCAGCGCCGCAGTTTTCACAAAAAAATTTTGCTTTTTTATTTTTCATATATTTTTTCGATTTTGTGCAGAAGCGATTTTCTGCCTTGTTTTTCCTCCGCATTTTTCGAATCTCCGGCAGTTTCCGTCGTTTGTAAAAGAGAGGCGACAGAAGGAATCCGAATATCGGTCTGCGACGGTGCGGTCAAGTCATTTTTATCGGAAAAAATGGAAAAAACATTTGGAATCCTGTAATCACGACGCATGTCGTCTAAAAAGGACTCATCTTTGAGGATTGAATCTGCGGCAGGAATTTTATAATCGGGGAGGGGAGCCTTCTCATTTTTTTCGCTGCACAACTCATATGCCGATGCGGTTTCAGTAAGGATTGTATCGACACGGGGGATTTTCAGGCAGGAACGCGTATCGCCGTCTGTTTCTTTTGCAATCGAATTGACGGAAGGAAGTTTACAATCGAGGGAAGAGGCGTCTTTTTCAGTCATTTCCGGATATTCGGACGCAGTATGTGCAGACGAGTTTTTTGCCTTTGTTGACAGAGCTTCCGATTGCAGTTTTTGAAAAAAGCGTTCTATAAAAGCCGGAGTACAGTTTGCCTTCGGAAATAAAGAACCCTGCGCCGCTTTTGCGTCGGATTTTGCAACCAGCCGTTTTTTCTCAGGCTTTTTTGTTGACGGTAAATCAGATGTACCTGCGGGGGGCGCTGCAAAAGCGTCTGCCGTAATTTCTTTTGCTCCATTTAAAACGGTTTTGCATTCGGCATCCTCGTTTTCATTCAGCGGAAAAGCACTATCTTCATCATGCGTTGAAATAATAGTTTCTTCTCCGGACGATAAAACAGCCTCATGTATTTTTGTCTCTTGCGTTACATTGGAAAGAATTTCATCTGCGGAAGGAATGACCGTCTCGTCCGCAAAAGCCGTTTCTGTTTCCGGCGGATCGTAAACAGTTGTATCCGATTCGGGAGCAACGGCATTCAACGGCGGCTCAAAACGAGGCTCTGCTGTTTGAGCAACTGTTTCTGCTTCCGAGTTTGCCGTATCTAAATCCTCATTCTCTGTTTTCTCTTGGGGAATTTCAGAATCGGCAGTCTCGACACAAGCGTTTTCGGAAAGCGGCACGGAATCGCAAAGCGTTTCTTCCGTTGAAGCAGAGGTCTCGGTCGTTTCTTTTTCAATCGTTGCGCTCTCGACTGTCTCTGCCGCACTTTCGGCAACGGAACCCGTTTCTTCCGTTTGAGCGGCTGTTTTTGTTTCCGGAGTTTCCGTATCTAAATCCGTATTCTCTGTTTTCTCTTGGGGAATTTCAGAATCGGCAGTCTCGACACAAGCGTTTTCGGGAAGCGACGCGGAATCGCAAAGCGTTTCTTCAGTTGAAGTCGCGGTCTCCGTTGTTTCTTCTTCAATCGTTGCACTCTCGCCTGTCTCTGCCGCGCTTTCGGTAACGAAACTTGTTTCTTCCGTTTGAGCGGTTGTTTCTACTTCTGAGTTTGCCGTATCTAACTCTGCATTCTCCGTCTTATCTTGGGGAATTTCAGAATCGGCAGACTCTGTACAAGCGTTTTTGGGAAGCGGCGCGGAAGCGGAAAGGATTTCTTCCGTTGAAGCCGCGGTCTCCGTTATTTTTTCTTCAATTGTTGCGCTTTTGACGGTCTCTGCCGTGCTTTCGGCAATGGAACTCGTTTCTTCCGTTTGAGCGGCTGTTTTTGTTTCCGGAGTTTCCGTATCTAACTCTGCATTCTCCGTTTTTTCTTGGGGAATTTCAGAATCGGCAGTCTCTGTACAAGCGTTTTCGGAAAGCGGCGCGGAATCGCAAAGCGTTTCTTCTGTTGAAGCCGCGGTCTCCGCCGTTCTTTCTTCAGTCGTTGCGCTCTCGACTGTCTCTGCCGCGCTTTTGTCCGTTGCTTCTTTTATATTCGTACGGGAAGTGTCCGTGTCCGAGCCGACTGTACTTTCAAGTGCAGTTTTTTTAAATGCGTAAGAATTGGCTATATCTGGATTGGAAACCGTATTTTCTGTGCCGTGCTCCATCTCCAATGGACTTTCTTCTGTACTTATCTCTTGTGTGTCGGGAATTTCTGTCTCTTCGTTTTCGGACTCTGCTGCCAGAGCCGATTTTTCATCGGCAGCCTCCGTATTGTTCGGATCAGAAGGTGATGCTGAGAGCGTTTTGTCTGTCGTTCCGCTTTTGGCTTCACGTTCTTTTATGCCGAGAAAGGAATGGAGCGTTTCCAGTCCTCCTTCGCATTTGTCAAGGCTTGAAAAGCAGCCGAGAATCCCCAACGCGTCGGCTTTTTTGCGTTCTTCGGGAGGGAGTGATTCCGGAGTATATAAAATTATTTTATTTGCGGCGCGTCCTATTCCGCTGTTGATAAACTGCGAGAGCGTTTTCCAGTGGCGAGGATAGTCGCTTGCGCTGATAATCGTAAAATCAGGACTGATTTCTTCTATATTATCAAGCGCTTTTAAAAGCCAGCGGTAGAGGATTGTGTCAATTCCGTATTGTTGTAAGGCAGTGTCCAACTGCGCGATGACTTCGGCATCATCGCATACGACAAGCGCTTTCATTCCGTCCCCAAATTCGTAACGACGTAATCGTATATCTGCCAAATGCCTTCGCGCCGGCGGACTTTATACACGTAACTCTTTTTTTCGCGGAAAGTCGGATACTTAAACCATTCGACAACAGTAACAGTTCCCTCTGTTTTGGAATACAGCGTTTTTTCGATTTGGAACGTTTCGGGGATAGCAACAATATCGTTATCGATGCGGGACTGCATTAAGTCCGCTTTGTAATTTTTTAAAAGACGCGCCCGTTCGTCTGCCGAAACCGAATTGTATTTGCGCTTTGCGGCGGCATTTTTTTGCAGCATCGCTTCCACGTCCATGTACAAAAAGTACTGATCCCATAAGGATTTTTGCCGCGCGATAATTGTCCGCTCGACTACTCTATCCGGAGAAATGTCTTCAGGTTTTAAGAGTTCCGCGGTTTTGTCCTCTACCGGAAGGACTACAGAAGAGGCTGCCGATGGAGACGGACGCACTTCAAGCGTGAGCCGGTTTGAATCGATGACGGCATATTTTGATTTATACAATTCAGGATAAAATTTCAAATCGGCATAGTACACGGCAGGTTCGGTAAGGTCGATATAGTCCTTTAAGTTTTCGACAAACGAATATTCTTCGCCGGTATCAAGCGCAATATCGCGGAAATAGACGGCTTGATGCGTCGTCCTTTTTTTTATGAGCGTTTCTGACTGGGTAAGCGCCATATTTTTTATCGTTACGACGTTAAAATCAACGCTGAACATTCTGTCGTCTGCAAGTTTAAAGCGCATTGTTTGCGGAGAATTATTTTTTATGGAAATGTGCACAAGAACGGGATTCGTTTCCGAGTCGCCGGGATAATACATCGTGCGGTTGTAATATTTGATGGAAACGGACAAATTTTTGTAGTCAACGGAAGCCGACTCCTCCGCAAATCCCTGCTGTCCAAGACAAAATAAAACCGCTATAATAGAAAAAATTACTCGTTTCAATGTAATTCTCCAAAATATATGTTGAAAAATCTGTTTTAATTATCGGTTGAAACTATGAATATATTATCACCAAATTCTATACAAAATCTACTGCACGACTGGAAAGACTTTGCGTCCGCGGCACAAAATATTGCAGCGCACAACGCGGAGTTCCCCTGCGGAATAACAGGACTTCATGGCTGCCTTAAAAGTTTTTTTATCGCCGAGTACCGTATTCAAAAGCGTATGCGGTATGCGCAAATGGCGAAAGCGGGCAGGGGAGAGACGGAAAAAAATCTTCCATATAATAGCGATATCTTTATCGTTGTGCAGAACGAGCGCGATGCGGAATTGCTTAAAACCGATCTTGCAACGATTATCGAAGATGCCGAAGTTTCGATTTTACCCGGCTGGGGAACTCTTCCATATCGCCCTGCAGCGCCCGGAAATAAAATTTTTGGAGAGCGCGCTGATTTTTTATGCCGCCTGCTTTTGACTCAGTCTGAAACGCGCAAAAAAAATCGTCCGCATATTTTTATTGCTGTTCAGCGTGTGCTTCTTACGCCTCTTACGCCGCCAAACTTTTTGCGTCCATTTATATTTGCTTTACAAAAAGGGCAAGCAATCGATACGCAAGAAGTGTCTGCCAAACTCGTAAAAAGTTGTTATGTGCGCGTTCCAAAGGTGAGCGCACGCGGCGAATTCAGTCTTCGCGGCGAAGTGCTCGACATATTTTTGCCTGCCGGAGAAGATGCCGTCCGTATCGTATTTGATTTTGACAAAATCGAAGAAATTAAAACGTTCGATATTGAGACGCAGACAACGACAGGAACTATGGATTCTGTTTTAATCTCTCCGATGAAAGAAGTTTTGTGGAATGCAGAGCTTGTTTCCGTTCTTGAAGAAAGGTTGAAAAACGGAGCCGCAGCAGATAACGTCAGCGGAGAAGAAAATCTGTCGAATATTCAAATCGAATATTCGGAGCGTGCGCAAAACTTTAGAGAAAACCTCTTGCTTGAACTGGAAGAAACGGGGCAGAGCGAGGGCGAAGAGATTTTTTATCCTATTTTGTGGGATAAAAAATATTCGGTGTTCGATTATATTCCTTCGGATATGCCGGTTTTCTTTTTTGATTACGACAGACTTTGCAATGCGAATGAAAGTTTGACGCGGGAATTGTTCAACAGTTATAAAACGGCGGTGCAGAATATGTGTGTGCCTTTGCCGTCAGCCATGTCGCTCGAATTCGAAAGTCTGGTAAAAAACATAAAAGAGGCTGTATTTTTCTATACGATTGATATACATAATTTTACCCAAACTGAAAAATCGCATATAAAAATCACTGCCGAACCTGCGCAAAGTTATTTTGGGAACATAAAATATCTGAAAGAAGAACTTGAAAAGTCGAATGTAAACGGCTGGACTTCCGTGATTTTTGCCGACAATCCGAATCAGGCACTGCGCATTTCTGAAATTCTGAAAGATGTTACGGAAACGAATGGCGGCAAAAAAACAAATATTTCGATTATCGGAAAAGCCGTTTCCGAAGGATTTGCCGTTCCTGATATAAAACTGCGCATAATTCAGGAAAACGAGATTTTCGGACGGCGGAAATACGTTCCAAAGTCGATACAAAAAGCGAAAAGTACGGCAATTGATACTTTTGTTGACCTTACTCCGGGCGATTATATCGTGCACGTCAATTACGGAATCGGAATTTTTTGCGGGATAGACCGCGTAAAGGCGGGAGGAAACGAGCGCGATTACGTCAAACTTGAATATGCCGACAAAGAATTCGTTTTTGTTCCGATTGAGCAGGTCAACATGGTGCAGCGTTACGTCGGAAATGCGGGAAATGCGCCGCGTCTCGATACGCTCGGTTCAAAAGCGTGGGAAAACCGCAAAAATAAAGTAAAACAGGCGGTCGAAGACCTTGCAGGAAAACTCATCGACTTGTATTCGCGGAGGAAAGCGGCACACGGATTCCCGTTCCCCAAAGACACCGAATGGCAGACGATGTTTGAAGCCGCCTTCCCCTATGAGGACACGGACGACCAAATTACCGTTACGGAAGAAATTAAAAAGGACATGGAAAGTGCGTCTCCGATGGACAGGCTTGTCTGCGGAGATGTCGGCTACGGGAAGACTGAAATTGCGATGCGCGCGGCGTTTAAGGCTGTTATGGGCGGCAGGCAGGTTGCTTTTCTTGCGCCGACAACAATTCTTGCAGAGCAGCATTACGAAACCTGTATTGAACGCTTTAAAAACTTTCCGGTCAGGATTGCACAAATGTCCCGCTTTATCCCGCCAAAAGAACAAAGAGAAACGCTTAAAAAACTTAAAGACGGGCAAATCGACATTTTAATCGGAACGCACAGAATTATTCAAAAAGATGTGGTCTTCAAAAACTTAGGGCTGATGATAATCGATGAAGAGCAGCGGTTCGGCGTCAAAGATAAGGAGAAACTCAAAGTTCTCCGCAACAATATAGACTCCCTTGCGCTTTCGGCAACTCCTATTCCGCGCACACTCCACATGAGCCTTTTGAAAATCCGCGACATGAGCCTTTTGACGACGCCGCCGAAAAACCGTCAGCCGATAGAAACCGTTGTAGACGGATTTACGGATGAGCGCGTCGTTTCTGCAATCAGAAAGGAAGCCGAGCGTGGAGGGCAGATTTTTTATCTCCATAACCGAGTTGAATCGCTTGAAGAAACGCGGATAAAACTTGAGCGTCTGGTTCCTGAAATGTTGATTGAAACGGCGCACGGCAAAATGACTGCCGACGAACTTGACGATATTTTCCGCCGCTTTAAGCTCGGCGGATTTAATGTTCTTGTTTCGACAACGATTATCGAAAACGGAATCGACATTCCTAATGTCAATACGATTATCATTGACCGCGCGGATATGTACGGCGTCTCGCAATTGTACCAACTTCGCGGGCGCGTCGGACGGAGCGACCGGAAAGCGTATGCATATCTTTTATATCCGGAAAATAAAGTTTTAAGCGAAGATGCGATGAAGCGTCTACAAGTCATAAGCGACTTTACCGAACTTGGAAGCGGCTTTAAAATCGCGATGAAGGACATGGAAATTCGCGGTGCGGGAAATCTTTTGGGGCGCGACCAAGCGGGTAACGTATATTCGGTCGGCTTTGATATGTACGTGCGCCTGTTAAATGACGCGGTAAATCGTCTTGTCATGCAGGAAGAATACAAAGCGGAAAACGAAGTCCTGCTTGAACTTGAATATACGGGCTTTATTCCCGACTCTTACGTTCATAATCCGCAGACGAAGATGGAAATCTACAAAAAAATCGCCGCTGTCCAAACCCAAGATGAACTTGACGGCGTATTTATAGAAGTAAGCGACCGTTTCGGCCCATTGCCCGATGAAGTGAACAGCCTCATGTCCCTCGCAAGCATACGGATTTTGTGCCGCCGGCTGAATATATCTTCGATAAAGGAAAAGTCAGGCGTTGCTGCCGTGTCGTTTGAAAAAGTTTCAGATATTTCGATAGACAAAGTGCTGCGCCTCATAAAAGAATCATCCGGCAGCGTAAAACTCGATTCCGCAAAGCCCAACTGCATATTCTTAAACACGGGTAATATCACCTTAAAAGAAAAAAGCGAGTTTATACGCGAAAAATTAGAGCGGATTGTATAAGGCGGGGAGGGTTGGGCAGCGGTGCGCGGTTATTACATGGTTTGCAGATAGAGCGGTGCGCCGCTCACGTGCGTTTTCCGACCGGTAAAACGTGGGCGGGCGGTAGTCCGTTAAGTCGTTCATACTTCGTTCTCTGCTGCCCGTCTTGCTCTGCCACCCAATTTTCCGCGTTCTGCGGATTTATTTTATTTGCCCGTAAAACGCGCCGCGCCCGCAGCCTTTGCCGCACAACACGGCGCGTTTACCTGCGTTTCAAGGACGACAGCCTGCTGCCCTTGCCCTTTTTTATACGTTTTGCCCAAAGGCAAAACGTATTTACCGTTTATTTATCCGCGACAAAACACTCCGGATTCTTCACTCCCAAATCATCAGCATTGTTTTTATATCGTTGAACCTGCCCTGCAGGAACCTTTATGCTGTTCGTCTTTAAGCTGGTACAATTTTTGAATGCATCATTATAGTTCCACCAAACATAGTTGCATTTAAGAGTTGCAGACTTAAGATTTGTGCAGTCTTTAAAGCACCGGAACATCTCTTTCACACTTGCAGGGATGGCAGGAGCCTCTTCAAGACTGGTACAGTTGGTAAATGTTTCTTTCATGTCCTCTACGCCTTCAGGGATTGCAGGAACCTTAGTAAGACTTGTGCATTTATAAAACGTGTCAACCATTGTCTTTACACTGGAAGGAATTGTAGGCGCTTCTTTGAGACTGGAGCATTCAGCAAAGCAGTTATTCATGTTTGTAACGCCTGCCGGTATTTCAGGCGCCTGCATAAGGTTTTTACAGCCGTCAAAGCAGCCGCCCATATTCTGAATTCCTGCCGGTATCTTCATAACATACACAAGACTTGTGCAGTTGCGAAAACAACCATGCATATCCGTCGCCCCAGTTATGCCGTCGCCCAATTTGAGCGCAACTTTTTTAGTTTCGTTGTCGTTCAGTATTTTTCCGAGCTGGCTCGGACCTGCACCGTGCCGCTCCCCCCGTAAGTCATCTTTTGAAAGACCAGTTACTTCGATGTAGTTTATCCGCCCAGCAGATGCCGTTGTTTTGAGATAATTGTCTAATCCCGCTCCATTTGCACCGAAAGCAATAGAAGCATATTTCGCTGACGGGTCTATGTTCATACTGCCGCTTCCGCCGCTACCGTTTTCGTGCCCGCTGTTGTTGTTACTGCTGTTGTTGTTACTGCCTGAACTTCCGGCAGAATTCGAACAGCTGCTTGTAACTGCCGCAGCAAGCAGAACTGCCGCCGCTCCAAGGAAAGCACACGCTTTCCGCTTAAAAATGGTCGTCTTCATTGTTTCCTCCTAATAAAGACTGAAAAAATCTATAAACTTATTCCGAAACTTCCGTTTCTGAACAGGTTTAATGTTTTCCGCGAGTTTTGCCGAAAGGCAAAATCTCGTGCGGGCAGTAGATAAGTTGTATCCGCAAGACCAATTTTCACTGCCTGCTGTAGACCATCCTCTTCGACGGTCGTAGGTTATGCTCTATGACTGACAAAGGTCATGCACTACGGCAAGCGTAGACTGCTATCTTTGCCTGCCGCAGCGCCCTTTGTTTAGCCGGCGCAGGTAAGCGGTTTGTCGAATCTGCCTGTTTTCAGGGTTTTGCTTTTTTGCGATGAGCCGACTATCTTCGTCCGCACCTCGATATAGTACGTGCCTGCTGCCAAATCAACGGGGATGATTGCCATGAGGCGGGCGGGTTTGTTTTCGGCAATGACGGCGGCTCGGACGAGCATTCCTGTGTCTGGCACAAAGAAGATGCCCTGCGCTTCGTCTTTTGGGTCGAACTTGAGGCGGCTTCCCGTAATCTGAACCACGCCGCCCTTGGTCAGAACGCCGTTCGTCTTGCCCGACACGATGTCGGAGACTTCGGTGATATACGGGTCGGTGCTTGCACTTTCGGTTTTTTCGCATTTGACTTTGCCGACGGCATCTCGTAAGAGCGTTCCCGCGGTGATGTTCAAGTTGACGGTGTGTCGCTTTTTATCGAACGCGTCGTTCGCGCCGTCGAACACGCCTGAAATACTCAAGGCGGTGTTGATGAGCGGGGTGTTGACCGCCGAACCGTCTTTGACGATGGCGCGGACCACTTCGCCGTAGATTTGCAGCGTCGCCGCAACGTCCGCCCGCGTGAGCGTGGAGCCTTTTTCCATCATCGCATCAATAATCTCGTCAAGAGTGTACGAGCGCACGTCTTGAACCTGCGCCATGTAGTCATCCGGCGCCGGAGTGAGCAAGTTTTCACGCAGTGAATACTTCAACATAAAAAGTCTCCTTAGGTGTTGGTATTATTTTTGTCTCGCGCAGGTTTTATGCCTGACGTGCGGGAATATGTTCCGAGTGAATAAAAAAACGTGCGGAGAAAAATTCCCTGCGCGTTGTGAAAAGTGGAAGTTATGTTGTTGAAAAGAAAAGTTGAACGCGAGGAGCGCGCCTAACGCTGTTTGCTGTTTGCTGTTTGCTGTTTGCTGTTTGCTGTTTGCTGTTTGCTGTTTGCTGTTTGCGAAGATGATGAGAAGCGTAGATACTGCTTGTCAAGCGGTTTTGCGCAAATTTAATATCATGTCCGACAAAGGATAACTTTTCCATGCGGAATTTATAACATATTTAGGGCGGCGAAATCAATGGGTATTTGTCGGGCGACGTACAACGCAGGAATGAATAATAGGTAATCAAGAATTCGTAATTTCTAATTATGCATTAAAAATTCCCCATTTCCTCATTATGAAAGCATCGGACAATTCCGCGATTTTCTATTATACTTGCGACATGGATATGGAATTGGAAAAGGAGACCGCGCTCGTTGAGACGATACTTTTTTTAGAGAGCGAGCCGGTATCGGAAAAAGCGATTTCGAACGCGGCGGAACTTTCGGAAGAAGTCGTGCGCGTGTGTTTGGGAAACCTAAAAGAAAAATACGAGGCAAAGAATTCCGGTATTGAACTCGGAATGATTACAGGCGGCTGGTGTCTCATGCCCAAAAAGGAATTCTGGACAGTTCTCCGCGAGCGGTACGGAGAGAAAAACAGCGGCAGACTTTCCCGCTCAGCGATGGAAACGCTTTCGATTATCGCATATTCGCAGCCGATAACGCGCGGGGAAATCGAAGCGATACGCGGCGTGAGCGCGGATACCATGATTCGCTTGCTGACGGAGCGCAATTTTATCAAAGAAGTGGGGCGGAAAGATGTGCCGGGGCGTCCTGTTCAATTCGGAACGACAAAGGAATTCCTCAAATTCTTTCGACTCAACACGATTGCTGACCTGCCGCGCCTCGACGATACCGAAGAAGAGAGGTTTGAACTTGCGCGATAGCGAATTTCCGATGCGGCTTCAAGTCTATCTTGCGCATTGCGGGATTGCAAGCCGCCGTGCCAGTGAAAGATTGATTGCAGAAGGCGCTGTCAGCGTAAACGGCAGCGTCATTACAGAGGCGGGAACAAAAGTTTTTTCAGGCGACGATGTGTGCGTAGGCGGAAAAAAAGTTTTTCTCAAAGAGAAAAAACGCTATGTCCTCTTAAATAAGCCAGCAGGCTTCGTGTGTTCGCTTTCCGACGAAAAAGGACGTCCCGTTGCAGCGGATTTGCTAAAAAACGCTTATGCAGAACGGCTCTACAATGTCGGCAGGCTGGATATGTTCAGTCAAGGGCTGATTTTGTTTACGAACGACGGGGAATTTGCGCGTATTCTTTCGCATCCGTCAGCCGAACTTGAAAAAGAATACATCGTCGATACGAGCCTAAGTCTTCCGCGCGGACTTGCAGAACGCTTTGAAAAAGGCGTGCGCGTTGACGGTGTGTTTTACAAGTGCCGCCGCGCCGAAGAAATGAATGCCCGCCGCATGAAAATCGTTCTCATTGAAGGCAAAAACCGCGAAATCCGCAGCGTATTTCAGAACGAAGGCGCTGCCATAAAGCGTCTTACGCGCGTTAGGATTGGAAATATTACCATCGATGGTATGAAAAGCGGCTCCTTCCGCGAACTTACCGGCGCAGAAGTGCAGGGACTTTTATCGCTGTGTAAGACGGGCGGCGGTGAGCGGTTATTGCGCAGGTTGTAAGAGTTAGTGGTGTGCCGCTCACCCACGTTTTGCTGAAAGCAAAACGTGCAGAAAAAGAGAGGCTCCGCCTGCTCAAGATTATCTACACGCTTTCAGGGGTATGGATAATCTTGCAGATAAGAGTTTGCACTTGCCGTCAGGAGGGTGTCTTTTTTAACAGCGTTTTTTGCAGGGCGGAGTTGTCGTTTCGGACGGCAGATTGTTTAACACGAGGTATGCAGAGAAGACGCACAAACAAAACTTTCTTTTACTGCACGTTTTGCTGCCGCTTGCACACTTCTCGCGGGCGGTAATTTCGTTCTGTTTTTCAAATTATTTTCACCGCCCGCCTTGCTAAATCTGCAAAGTGCGTAATAACCGCTCCCCGCTCCCCGCTGCCCGACCGGACTTTATTTTGCTGCCTGTATTTTCGCACGGACTTTTTCCATAAATCGGGCTTCGTTGATAATCGCGCGGACGTGAATACCCTCTCCGATCAAGCCTTTTTCGTCATGCGCCGTTACCTTAAACGTCAAAAACTTGCCGTTTTCGCTGATTTCGGTCAATTCTGTGCGAATCGTAACGTGCATCCCCTCCGGTGTTGCATCCAAATGCTTTACATCCACGTGTACGCCGACCGTCGTTTTGCCCGCATCCAAAAACGGCATTACACTGCGCGTCGCAGTCCCTTCCATTTTTGCAATCATCACCGGCGTAGAAAAAACGTCCACCGTCCCGCTCCCCGCCGCGCTTGCAAGCATATCGTGCGTTACCGCAAACGTCTCATCTCTCGTAATTCCAATTTCCATAACCGCCTCCTTCAGACGAATTGATTTAAGGGCAATGCCGACCGGCTTTCGCCCCGCTGCCGTCGTTATAACTAAAAATGCAGCAATGCGCCAGCGCTGTTTTCTTCTCTATGCCGGCTGAGGAGCATTCGCATCCGCGTTTTCCGTGTGCGGAATTGGAATCTCTTTATTGCCGAATATAATTTTTTCTATCGAATCTCTATCAACGGCGTCAAACCTGAGCCGCAATTCCGACTTTCCGCTTGGAATAAACGTCGACGCGCGGTCTTTGCGGTACGTCGGAAGAAAAAACGTCAAAATCCACGGGACAGTCGAAAGTCCTGAGTCGTCAATGATAAAAACGGGCATATAATTGCCGTCCCCGTCCCGTCCGAAAATCAACTGCTCCTTATTGATTTTGCGGTACGAGATTTTCTTTGAAGCGTCCAGCGGGTTTTCAATCGCCAAAAGAATTTCAAATATTTTTTTACCGTTCGTATCGGCAAAATCAAATAAATCCCGTTCATCTTCGCCGATTTCCCTGATTGAAACAAAAGACACGGAAAGTTTGTCGATTTTACCCAAGAGGACTTTACTCCAGCCCTTTTTGACGCTTTCAGCGGAGCGCTCTGCGATATTAGCCGTTGCAGTCCCCGCGCTTTCCAAAACTTTGTCCGCAATCGGATCGCCTTTGATGAAAGCTTGCGTCCCCAAAACGAACGCAAGTACATTAAAGACAACCCACAGCCCGCCGCACACGCCGGAGCCGACAGCCGCTCCTGTTTTCGGGCGTTTTTGCACCGCTTTTACAATCAGCATGACGATAAAAACCAAAAATAATACGCCCGCAGCCGCCGCAAGCGCCCCGAATAAAATTGCAATAATCATTTGCACTCCTGTCATCCTTCTCCGATTCCTGCATAATAGAAGAAAGCGCGGCGAATCGCAAGCATCCCCCCGACGTAAGCGCCGGGATATTAAACCCTCAGCACGAATCAACAGCCTGTTTGGAACTTTCTGTTTCCGATCAAGTCTATTATCGAACGAAAAGTACGGGTGACTGGAAAGGCGGAGGATAAAAAACGGACGGCGGTCAAACGTCTTAAACCTTTTCCGCCGTCCGCGCACTTAATAAACTTGCTCTAAACTTGTTCTACATCTTCTGATTTGGAATTGTACTATTTTATGCTGTCTACCGAACTGTAAATAAATTCGGTCATGCTCGTCATTTCGTTTGCCGCAGCCCCGAATTTCTTTGCGACGTTGTACGCCGTGATTTTTGCGATATTACCAGTGTTGTCGAACTTTACGATTGTGCGCACTGCCGCTTTTCCGTCCGCGCCGTACGTCGTAATTTCTGTAAGAATGCCGTTGTCGCCGTAGCGGAAGACGTCTTTGGTTTTGAGCATTTCGTTTTCGCCGTAATATGAAATCGTGTCGTTGCTGCCAGCCGCCGTGTACGTAAATACCCGCCGCTCACTGAGCGCGCCGTCTCCTGAATATTCGTTTTCTTCTGCAACCTGCCCTTTGCCGTCATACGCATAGGTGATTTTCCAGATGACTGCGCCGTCGGCATTGTACGACGTTTCCTCTGATAGTCTGCCGCCGGAGTACGAATAAATTGTTCTGCCTTTGAGCGTATTGTCGCTTCCAAGTTCGGAAACATCGAATTTAATGCCGTTTTTAAAACTGACGACCGAGCGCCATAAAAGTGCGCCCGTTCCGTCGTAGCCGGTCTGTTCGCTCAAGTGCCCCGCTGCGTCATAGGTGTTGACGACGCGGTTTACGACTTCATCGCGCATGGAAAGCTCGAGCGTTTCTGTCCGTCTGCCTGAATCGTCATATTTATACACGAATTTTGCGCCCGGAGTCCGAAAATATTCGCCAAACCGCGACATAACCGAAAAGTCCGTCCGTGTAACCGTCCTGACCGCACCTTTGACTGGAGAATGCGATGCAATGTCGTATGCAAACATGGAGCAGCCCAGCGCAAGTGCTGCCACGGACAAAATAATCTTTTTCATAAAAAGCCTCCCAAGCTTAAAAAATTTAGTATACGGAAACCGTAAAAGTCTATTTGGCGTGTTCTCGAGACACGTGCAAGCCTTCGTTGTCAAACGTGATTTTATATGATTTTCGTTTTGACAAGGGACAGCCGCGTCCACTGCAAAGTCGTACGCGCCTCTAAAATTCGCCGAATTCCTGAGGTACTCTATCATTATCGGCATTTCAAAATTATAAAAGATAACTGCGCGTTATAATTTTTGCCGTCAAGACAGGACAGCTTATTGCCGGCGATAGGAGGGCGGAGCGAATGGAGTTAACAAAAGGGATACAGGAGATAAGTTTTCCGTCAGGAAAACTTGCGGGAAAGAGATGAGATTGCAGTACAGAGTTTGGAAGATAGTTGCTATGGTATTTAATAGATGAAACTATGTCCCGTCTGCACAAGCGTACAGCCGCGCAGCAAAACTTGATTCGTGCGGAGGGTTTAATACCCCGACGCTTGCGTCGAGGTTGTTGATTGGAATATCGTCCGCGTCTTTCCTGTCCGTCTATTATTCGGTCTTGAACTTTCCAACTTCAAGTACAAGACTATCGATACTTTCCTTATTCTTTTTAGCGATTTCAAGCGATTCTTCTGTAGCGGAATTGATAAGTTCGACTTGGGAAGCGATATCGGACATACTGCCGCGCAGTACTTTGGTCAAACTGTCAAGGCGGCTCGTTTCAGAAATAATTTTTTCTCCGCCGGAAAGCATTTCATCAGAACTGCGCTTTACGTCTTTTGTAAGGTTTGTAACTTCCTTTATTATCGCCCAAATTGATTTTCCGGTCTCTTCCTGTTCGTCCATCGCCTGTACAACCTTTTCGATGGAGCCGTTTACATCCTCAGAATAGCCTGAGATAAAATTAAACTTTTCCACTGCGCCGGAAACGGAAAGCGCAAGCGTTTCAATTTCGCCGGTCAAGGCTTTCAGCGTCTGCGTAATTTTTTTTCCTTGCGCGCTCGACACTTCAGCAAGGTTCCGAATTTCGGAGGCGACGACGGCAAAGCCCTTGCCCGCTTCTCCTGCGTGTGCGGCTTCAATAGCGGCATTCATGGCAAGGAGATTCGTCTGCGAGGCGATGTTTTCGATGACTGCGCTTGCTTCAAGTACGCCGCCAGAGGCTTCGGAAATGCGCTGAGAAATTTCGTTCGCCTTGACGAGCGCCGCCCGCCCGTCATCTGTTGCCGAAGCAAGATTTTTAATTGCGTCCCGCGTAACTTTCACGCTCCCTCCGACCGTTCCGATATTCATATTCATTTTGTCAAAGGACGTTGACGACTCCTGCACGACAGAAAGCTGCTGTCCGATGGAATCGTTTAAAAGCCGTATTGTGCGGATAATCTGTTCGATTGCAGAGGCGGTTTCGGCAATACTTTGCTCTTGATCGGTAAAATTACGTTTAAGACCTTCGATACTTTCGGTGATTGTCGAAACGAATTCGCTGACCGACACCATATTGCACTCAAGATCGGTGCCGACTTCTTTCATTCCGGCTGAATCCTGTCCCACTTTGTGAATGGAATCGCGCAGTTTGACAATCGTCTTGTTGAAGTACGAAGAAAGAACGCTTGTCTCATCCGAGCCGGTTACCGGCAGCTTGATTGTCAAATCTCCTTCGCCTTTGGAAATATTTTTGAGGGCGCGGATAACGCTGCTTATCGGACGGACGATTTTATTTGCGATGACGACGGCAACTGTTATCGAAATTAGCAACTGCACGAAGGCGATAAGCGCGAACGTGCTGATGAAGTTTGAAATATTTGCTGCAATAAACTCCGAAACGGGAGCGGTTAAAAGAAGCGTCCAGCCGGAATAGCGCATTTTGCACACGGCAGAAACGTGTTTTACGCTGTTGATTTTCGATACGGTGACTGCCGTCCCCTCGGATTTGAGAGCGTCCTGCAAAAACGCAGAAAATTCTCCGCCGTCATCTTTAATGACTTCGGTAAAAATATTTTTATACAAAAGCTCAGGAGAGCGGTTTCCGACTATCGTTCCATCCGGACTGATAAGATAGGCGGTTCCCGTCTCTCCGATAACGATGTCGCTGATAAGGTTTGAGAGCGAGTCGCCGAGCAAGGCTGCGCTGATTGCGCCCGTAATCTTTCCCTGTAAATCGCGCATGGGAATGGCTACGATGGAAATATACGTGTGCGCCGAACGAGAAAAAACGGGTTCGGTGAGCACGTATTTGCCTTTGAGCGTTTTTTGATACCATTCCGCCGACGCAACAGAGTCGGTTTTGCCGTCGCTCCGGTGCAAAACGCCGTCAAGTCCCGTAATGCCGAAGTTTATCCAGCCGCGCAGTTTTTGCATTTGGATTTCGTTACGAAACAGCGCGATTTTTTCGTCGTAGGAGTATGAGTCATCTTGAATCTGAGGAAGATTTGAAAATGCTTCTAGTTTTCCGAATATCGATGTCGAGCGTTCATCGAGCGTTTTCGATGAACTTTCAACCAACTCTTTGAGAAAATATTTGGTATTCTTTAAAAGAGCATGAGAGGCGAGCACAATCGACGCAGTGCACAAAACCAGCAGAATACCGACCGAATACAGCGATAAAGAGCCGATCATTCTGTTTTTTATGGAAAAAATATTTATTTTCGATTTGGAATTTGTTTTGCTCATTTCTCTGACTCCTGTTCGTATGATTTACTTGAGCGTCCGGTCTGAAGCGGCGACAAAGCGGTCGAGAACGGTCTGTGCGTTCTGACCTTCGGCAGCTTCTTTTAATGCGGTGTTCCAGCAGGCGCGCATTTCGGAAAAGCCTGAGATATTGTTATAGTACTGCCCGAAAAAACGCTGCAGTACGGAGTTGTAGAGGATTTCTGGATCTGTCTGCTCCAATTCGATTTTGGAACTTGCAGGAAAACCGCCGGTTGCCGCGACGAGTTTCGGCGCCCATTCTTTATCGGTCGCCGCGAAATGCAGGAATTTTTTTGCCGCTTTGATTTTATTTTCGCTGCCGTTATTAAAAACACAGGCGCCGCCGGCAAGAAATTCCAAGGACGGAGAACCTGCGTTATTTGGAAAGGGCATATAAATCGGCGTAAAGTCTTTTCCTTTATAAGAGCGTTTTCCGTCATACATTTTATCCAACTGCGGAGAATATAAAATTGTGTGGGCGGCTTTAGATTCGGCAAACATTTTAATTGCGTCGTTTGAGGTAAGATTTTTGCCGTCGGCAAGCAGACCTCTTTTCATTGCATTGACTGTCCATGCAAGATTTTTGGCGGCCTGAGCGGAATTGAACGTGTATTTTGAATAGTCGCCGTTTAAAAGACTTACGTCGCCGTACAAGTTCATTAAAAATGCCCGCGTTCCTTGGTCTCCGCCTTGCGTCTTATAAAAAAAGACACCCGGCGTTTCGCCTGTAGTCTGCTTTGCTTTGATTGCGCTTAAGAGTTTTTCGTATTCTTCAAGCGTCCAACTACGGTCGCGCCGTTTATACGGCAAAAGGTCGATAAGCCCCATATCTTCAAGCATTTCTTTGTTGAATGCCATCGAAAAGCCGACTTCATGCATGGGGTACATATAGGTGCGCCGGTCTTTACCCGCCGACACGGAAAGCAAGACTGTCGTGATGTACGGTTTTTCCGTTGCAAGCACATCGTCAAGCGGAGAAAGCAGCCCGCGGGAAGCCCAGCCTGCAATCCGTCCCGGAGAATCATACACGATGTCCGGCGCTTTTCCCGCTTTGAGCGCATCTTCAATTTTCGCCGCTCCATCGGCAAAGGTCAAAAGCGTAAAATTCACTTTGATAGAAGGATTGGCTTTTTCAAATGCGGCGATAAGGCTTTTTTCAAAATCGCCTTCAATTCCCGACTCGGATGTAAAACTCGGGAATTCCCAAAAATCGATTTCAGTCAGACCGGAGGCAGACTGTACGTCCAAACAGCCGGCAAAAAGCGCGGCGGCAATAAAAGAGACGGCGCAGGCACACAGCCTGTCAATGTTTTTGTGCATAAAAACTCCCATAAAAAAGTCAAGAAGAACGGCAGACAAATTCAATAGTGTAAAGATAGATTAAAAGCGAATTGTCTTATTCCGAACGCTGCGCAGTACCCCGCAGTCTAAGCCTTTGTTGTGTAAATTCCGGTTTTGCTTTTTTAAATTTCCAACTCGTTTCGTATACATTTACGGCGGATTTTTGCGCATCCTTAAAAGGAATTGCATAAGACCTTCAGACGACTGGAACCGCGGAATTTTCAGTGCGTCGCTGCGTTATTCAGCCAACGAGTTCATCTTTGCACAAAGTGCACGATTTTGAACATCGTATTTCAAGATACCAGCTCTCAAACGCATGTTTTTGAACAGATTTCGTATGGCTGCAGAGACAAAAAAATAATCGGGATGGCAGGATTCGAACCCGCGACATTCTGGTCCCAAACCAGACGCGCTGCCAGCTGCGCTACATCCCGAATTGAGAGAAAAATACCATGTATATTGTTTTTGTTCAATAATCATCGGCATAGGCGGAGCGGCGAACTGCAGACGGAAAAACAGCATTTAGGTGATAGAGCGCGTTTTTGAGCGGAGAAAGATATTTTAAGAATAAGTGCAGAGTGCGGGGGACGAGGGAAAAACGGGTTTGACAAAAAATGTTGAACCCGCGTCTGCTTCACGTTTTTGCCGGCGCAAATGTATGCAGTCCCGACTCGGAAGCGGAGGCGTAGTTTTCCGCGCGAAAAAAGTTTTTGCGCACAAGATTTCCCGCCCCGGAAATAGTTTTTTTATCGTCTGCGCCGCTTTGTCCGCCGGCAAATTCCTTTTCTGCTTTCTTGCGCCGTGTTCATCGCGCAAGGCCGAGCGCTTTCCGTAATTCGGCGGCACAGTCGGAATGCGGTGCCGTGCAGGGCGGCGCAAAAAGAAACGTATGCAGACCCAAAGCAGCGGCTGCGGCGCAGTTTTCTGCGCGGTCATCGATAAAAAACGCGTTTTGTGCCGTCGTCTCTTCTGCCGCAAGAATGAGGTTCCAAAAAGCGGGAGCAGGTTTGGAGACGCCCATAAAGCACGAGGCATACGTTTGGTCAAAAAACGCGTAGTCGCCGCGTTCCAGATGATTGAGATAATGGCTTTTAATCGTGTTTGTGCCGCAGACAACTCTGTCCCCGCGTTTTTTTAGTTCTAAGATGATGTCGATAACGGCGTTATTCCGCTCCGGATGAAAAAGCAAATGCCACCAGTCGGTTTTTACGGCAATGCCTGAACGTGCGGAAAATATATTCCAAAATTCCTTTGTTGAAATAAAACCGTTGCTGTACAGCGTAAGTAAGTCAAACTCGCCGGAATCGTCCGCCTTTCCCGTCAGTCTGCCGCTTGTATCGGGCTTGCCGTAACTTGCGTTCCCGTCAGGACAGCCGCAAAAGCGCATAAAATCTCGTTCGGTTATTCCAATCTGCCCTGCAATCCGCTCTTCGATTGCCGCAGTCGTCGTAACCACTCCGCCCATGTCAAAAATATAGAGCATACGTTCTCCTGTCCCGTGCACGATACCAAAAGACGCGGCAGTCTGCAATCAAAATGACAGATGAAGCGAAAATGGGCGGAATACATCTGCGGGTCGCAGCGCTTTTTAATCCTCTCATTTGAAATCAGCTCTGGTATTCATTATACTTTGCCCAACAAAACATTCAGGAGCTTTTTATGTGCGGAATTGTGGGATATGTCGGCGGGGGAAACGCCGTTCCTTACCTTATAAACGGATTAAAAAAACTTGAATACCGCGGATACGATTCAAGCGGGATTGTAGTCGGCAAAATCGAAAACGGAAAACCGAATTTTTATCTTTACAAAAAAGCCGGAAAGTTGAAAAAAATGATTTCCGTTCTGCCCAAGGAGTTGGCAGGCTCGTGGGGAATTGGACACACGCGCTGGGCGACGCACGGCATGGTAACGGATGAAAATGCCCATCCGTTCTATGACATGAAAAAAGAAGTCGCCGTTGTGCATAACGGCATTATCGAAAACTTTCAGCCGCTGCGCTCCGAATTAAAAAGCGGCGGCGTTGAATTCAGCAGCGAGACGGACAGCGAAGTCGTTCCGAATCTGGTGGCAAAATATTACGACGGAAACCTGCTGAAAGCCGTGCAAAAGACGCTTGAACGCATTGTCGGCACGTATGCGCTTGCGATAACGCATAAAAATGAGCCGAATAAGGTTGTAGTCGCCAAACTCGGCGGACCTTTAGTCATCGGGATTTCTGACGGCGCGTATTATGTTGCAAGCGATGTCAACGCGATTGTGGGCAATACGACGCGCGTTATTTATCTTGAGGACGGCGACATTGTAGAACTTACCCCTGAGGGACTGGTTTTTCCGAACGCTGCGGACAACGATTACAGAAAACGCGTGGAAGAAATTGCAATCAATTCGGAAGAAACGGAAAAGTGCGGCTATGATACGTACATGGAAAAAGAGATTTTTGAGCAGCCGGAAGCCATCGAGCGCGCATTTGCCGGAAGAATCGATATTGACGGAGCGACAGCAAAATTAAGCGGATTTGAGGACGATATTTTTCAGCGGACAAAAAAAATCTGTATGATGTCGGCGGGAACGAGTTGGTACGCAAGCCTTGAAGGCGCACTTTTATTTGAAAAAATTGCGCGGATATTTTCGCACGCGGAATTTTCGTCCGAACTCCGATATAAAAATCCTATTGTCAACGAAGACGACGTTTTTCTTGCCGTTTCGCAGTCCGGAGAAACCGCTGACACGATTTATGCGATGAAAGAAATTGCGGAAAAAGGCGGAAAGGTCTATGGAATCTGTAACGTCGTGGGTTCTACGATTGCCAGACAGTCGGCAGGCGGCGCATACATTCACGCGGGGCCGGAAATTGCGGTTGCCGCGACAAAATCTTTTTCAAACACGCTGACGATATTTTATTTGCTTGCGCTCAAATTTGCCCGTCAGCGCGGAATGAGCAAGGATGAGGGCGCAAAGTTTATTGCGGAAATCATAAAGCAGCCTCGTTTGGTAAAAGAAGCGCTTGCATCAAACAAAGAGAGAGTCTGCGCGATTGCAAAAAAGTATTGCGGCAGTAAAGATTTTTTGTTTTTGGGACGCGGGCTGATGTACCCGATTGCGCTTGAGGGCGCGCTGAAATTGAAGGAAATATCGTATGTACACGCTGAAGCCTTTGCCGCCGGGGAAATAAAACACGGCCCCATTGCGCTAGTCAGCGAAAATACGCCGAGCGTCTTTCTTGTATCGGACGATTTTTTACGCGAAAAGGTTATTTCCAATATAAAAGAAATAAAAGCGCGGAAAGGACCGGTCATTGCAGTCGGCGTACAAGGAGATTCGGAACTTGAAGAGATTGTCGATGATTTTATTCCCGTCCCCAAAACGGACAATCCGGCGTTTTACGCGCTCCCGATGGCGGCGGTATTGCAGCTCTTTGCATTTTACACTGCGGGGGAACTGGGACGCGACGTAGACCAGCCGCGAAACCTTGCAAAAAGCGTTACGGTAGAGTAATTGACCCATTTTAAGCAAATGTGCTACTATTCCGCCGATTGAAGGGCCATTAGCTCAGTCGGTTAGAGCAGAGGACTCATAATCCTTTGGTCCAAGGTTCAAGTCCTTGATGGCC
>CAUTOZ010000002.1:0-52557 GCA_963539635.1 uncultured Treponema sp. | reverse complement strand
GTCGAATGTCTTTGCCATACGCGGATTATATAGAAGAAAAACGGAAAGTCAAAGGCGGGTGCTTGCCTTAGACTGCTTTTTGTTGGATTGTATATATAGTCGAAATGAAGGCTTTTTATAAAAATATTTTGAATAGGACTTGTGCAATGGGAAAATCAAAAAACAACGGCGAAAAGGCGAAGGGAGAAGCGGGATTTCATGCGTATTATGCCGCGCTCTTCGGCGGGCGGTGGGAGACGCTCAAAGCAGCGCTTTCTGCGGAGGGGGCGTATGCAAAATTGCAGTGCGGCGGGAAGGAGGCGTATTTCCTTGACGCGGCAAGTGTGCGGGCTGCAGCGCATTTGCCGCTTGCAGGCGCGTCGAAAATTCTCGATTTATGTGCGGCTCCGGGCGGAAAATCACTCGTGCTTGCCTCTCTGATGGACAAAGACGCGGCGCTTGACTGCAATGAGCGCTCTTTTGAGCGGAAAAAACGGCTGGTCAAAGTCTGCGACTCGTGTCTGCCGGAAGATATACGGCGGCGGGTTCGGATTTCGTGCAGCGACGGCACAAAATGGTGTCTGACGCAGCCGGAGTCGTACGAGCGCATTTTGCTTGACGTGCCGTGTTCAAGCGAACGCCACGTTTTGAATAGTCCCCCTCATCTTTGCAAGTGGTCGCCCTCACGCATAAAGTCGCTTACCGTCGAACAATGGGCGCTTTTGTCCGGCGCGTACCGGCTGCTTTCCGCAGGCGGCTATATTTTGTATTCAACTTGTGCGCTCTGTCCCGACGAAAACGACAACGTTGTTGCACGCCTTTTTAAAAAGTTTTCCGGCGCACGGAAAATTGACGTTTGCGAAACTGACTTTCCCGCAGAAAAACTCCAGCGGTTTTGCGCGCTCCCTGCGCTGCCGCAGTACGAGCGCACCGAATATGGCTGCCACATTCTCCCCGACCGGCAAAACGGCGCAGGCCCGATATGGTTTTCGCTCATAAAAAAAGAATGCGCCGAATGATACGGCACCCCCGCGTAGCAAGCAAATCCGGCCGCTGCTTGATACCTGCGGCGTTTTTTTTGCAAAAGCATATGTTCCCCGTTGGAAATTCACTTTGCGGCCGTTCTACGAAATCCGCTTGTAATCCGGCACGAACAGCGCAGTCAGTTTCTTTTAGCGATATTCGCTTCAATCTTAAAGAAAATTACAGCTATAGCGGCCAGCATAATCAGCACACCGAGAGAAACGAAAGCCGACGCGATATCTTTCTCTTTGTGCGATTTAGAACTCGAAGACATATTCGATAACGAAGTTTTCGAATATGTTCAATTATTTTCCGTCCATCCCCAAATAAAAAATCGAACGCGGAACATAAGTGTTTTCTTCCATAATTCTCATTATTTCCGCTTCCGAATAGCGCGATTCAATCTCAAATTGCATTTTTTCTTCCTTAAATGTGTCTTTCTGGCAGTATGCTGCTGTCTTTCAATCGGAGTATATGTATTTTTTGCAGCGTTTCAAGTCAACCGATTCAACGATTTAAGATCGGGTTCATGGGAAAACGACTTGAAAGGCGGGATTGCTCAAGCGGCGGGAAGCCGTTGTTTTACTTTCGCTTAGTGTCGAACCGATAGCGAAAGCCCAAACTCATGTTGATTAAGTCGATACCTGCCGGAATGACGCTGAAGGACGCGTCCCAGCCGTCTTTGACACGAACATTGAATTCGAGTTCGCCTCCGTACCAGATAAAAAGATATTCCCAGTCTTCAAGTGGAGTACCGTACATTACTTTTTCAGAAGTATCATAGCCGTCAAGTTTGAACCAACTTTGCCGGTAAATAAGCGTCGGACCAATACCGATATTTGTTGAAAAACGTTTGATTTTCAGCAGTCGCAGACGAAAGCCCAGATGAGTGTAGCCTAAAAAGCGGAGTGCGCAGTCGCCGTAAAGCCCCTGCACAAACTTGACTGAAAAAATATCATTTACGACAAAGTATTCAAAGTTGAGCGTTCCGCCGGGATTATAAACGAACACTCCGCGCGAATCGAATTTAAGCGGCATGAGCGGCGCATTTGGAGAGCCTTTCGGGTGTGAGCTGAAACTCAAGAATTTTACGCCAACTGCAAATCGCTCTGCATAAAGAGGCGTCAAAGTGCATAAGACGAACAGGAGGCACAATTTTTTAAATATATGAAAAAAAGATTTATGTATAAACATACGGCATTCAATTTCAGTGAAAAATTATCATATATATATATATATATAAGTCAAGTATTTTTCTCAAAAAATCACCGATGAGGCAGAGAATATACTCGCTGTCGAAGGTGTGAATGAAAAACGTAAAATCTATTTTCAGCGATAAAAATATTCAGACAGGAATAAGACTTACCTGCCAGACCGACATCGTGCATTTTCTGCCGCCTATAAACGCTGTCCATATATCAGAAAATCACCATACCCCGACACTTTGCGTCAGGATATTAAGCTCTCCGCATAAATAAAAAATGCGCTCCGGCAAGTTTCCCTGCGCGGGGCGCATTTTCTATCACATCGTTATAAAATTATCGCTTTTGTTGAAATTTTTTCAGCATGGCAACGGCGTTTCGTTTATCATTATAGACAAAACCTCCGTCCCAATATTCGAGTGCGGCAAAAAGCGCGTTCCCGCCATCCTGCGGGTCAGAATCATTTGTACGGTAAGAAACATAAGATGCCATCTTTTCAAAGTTTTGTTCTACAAGCGCATTAAGTCGTTTGCGGTTAAACTCATTCCATTTTTCAAGATCTTGGAATCCCTCTCCTTCATCTTGAACGATGACGTGCGCGTGAGTTGGACTGAACGAATACCATACCGTAACTTTTTTATTGATGTCGCATCGATTTCCGTGTTTTACAGCATTTTTAATCACTTCGCTTATCTGCTGCTCCAAAAGATTGAGTTCTTTTATTTCCGACGGCGCAGACTGTACAATCAAAAGCGTAAAATAGCGTATTTGCCGGAAATCCGACGGAAAATCTTTCCGCAGCATATTTGTTTTATCGAACAATGGATCATTATCGTCAGAGCGCAATTCTTTGATTTGCTTGTTCATAAAATAATCTCCTAAAACTTAAATTAAATTAGCCTTTGAGCATTGCAAGCGCTTCTTCTACGCTGTTTGCAATTGGAAAATATCCCATGAGCTTTGTCAATTCAATAACTTTTTTTACGGATCCGTGGATATTCGAAATCGCAAGCTTTAGATTCATTTTTTTGATTGTGGAACAGATGTAGATAAGCGCCCCAATGCCGGAAGAGTCGATATAGTCAACTTGTTCAAGGTTTATAACAAAAAGACCAACTTTTTTTTCTATCATTTTCATTACAAGTTCCTTGAGTTTATATGAATTATAGAGATCCATTTCTCCGTTGACATCGATTATGTAATTATCTCCATTCTTCCGTATTTTTAGTTCCATAAAAAGCTCCTTATCCTTGGATTTTTACAACCAGAAGACTCTGATCGTCGTATTGCTGCGCACTGCCGAAGAATCGTTTTATATGCGCCTTTATTTTATCTGCAATTTCTTTTCCGTCAAGTTTCGCATTTAATTTGACTACTCCATAAAGATTATCAAGCGAATATTGCACTCCGTCTTCATTCAGACATTCAAGCAAACCGTCCGTGCAGGTAATGAGAATGTCGCCTTTCTCCAATGAAATATCGATATTCCGGTACTCGGTCGTTTTTTCCACGCCGATAGGCTCTGACTCAAGCGAAATCTTTTTTATCGAACTATCTTTTGCCGAATACAAAATGACTGGATTTATGCCGCACGTCGCAATCTGCGCGGTATTGGCAGCACTGTTATAGTTGATAAGCGCGACGCTTGCAAAGTGGTCTAAACTATTGCGCTCAGAACAAATAGCCCTGTTTGCCCATTCAAGCAGCGTTGACATGGACTGCTCGGTATTTGCAACGAGTCTGAGCATGGCGCGAATCATTATCATAATGACTAAAGAATTCATGCCTTTGCCGGCAATGTCCCCCATGACGAATATAATTCTGTCTTTGCGGACGGGAATTATGTCGTAATAGTCGCCGCAGACGTTTTCTGCCGGAATAGAATATTTCCCGATTGAAATGCGGGATATGACCGGCATTTTCTCCGGCAGGAGCGACTTTTGAAACTTGGTCGCAATGTCGCCTTCTTTTGTAAGTTCCATGTGCTCGGCATAGGAAACAAAACTGCTGACCGGATAAAGCGCAGTATTAACCGCGTCGGCAAGGTTTTGCGCCGCTTCAAATTCGTCGTCGGAAAAAGGCGCGGATGTCGGCTTTTTTGCAAGACAGATAAGAACCGTCGGCTGCCCGTTTAATGCAATCGGAATAAACGCATAGGGACCGGGGCGCAAAAAATCTTCAGGGCCGTTTTTTACGATTCTCTCGTCTTTTGCAGGATTTTTAATGTTGACCGGCTTTCCTTCCGCAAATATCGAGCCGAAAATATTTCCCTCCAGCGGAAACTGCGCAAACTTAAAATTCATTGTTATGCGGCTGGGTTTGTGCGGCAGGTCGTCAGGTAATTTATACGGCGGTGGAAAATCGCCGAAAACGACTTTTACGGCAAGGGCATTTTCAAAATCGTCGAGCAGAAGAACGGCCGCGCCGTCCGCCTTTGTTTTGTCCGCCATAATTTTTGCGGCGTACTCCAAAAAAGAAAACATCGTATCGTCGTCATTAAAAAAATCTGCCGACTTTACGGTAAAATCTCTATTGACTTCCAACTGCCGTTTAAATTCCTGTTTATAATCTTCTATTATATCAATATTCATGCTGCCGGAATCCTGTCCGGCGCGGACTTTTGTCTCTTTTTCTCTTTTGTGCTCCTGCCGTTTTTCGGGATCGGAAAGGGCGATAACAAGCGCGTATGCAAAAAGCGAAAGTTCCGACGCAATAAGCGCGGCAAAAAAATAAAAAATGCGGCCGGTAACATAAACGTGGAGAAGCCCCGTTATAAAAATTCCTGCGGCAAGAAAAAACACAAAACTAATTTTTGCCGTATTTCTGATTTTTGTGATGATAAGCAGTGCGATGAGAAGAATTCCCAGTGCGGCAGAAACGATTGCCGGCGCATATATAAACGAATCGATTGAATTCAACTTTTACTCCAAGACTTAAAACATCTGAATCGGCACAATCTTAACATCGGACAATTTTGCAGTCAAGTTTAGCGGGAATACACGGCGCGGCGTTCTGCAAACCATTCTTTACCGGCATTTTTTAATCGTGCCGAGCATGAACAGTTTTTTTATCCTATTGAGAAGCCGCTTAAAAAAAGAAAATTTGTATTCGTTACGCAAATCGAGCATAACCGTGTCGATGGGAATATAGTCGCTGTACCGCTTTTTTAAGTCTTCGTAATAGCGCGTAATCCACACGTACAAGTCGCTTTCCGTCCGCTTTTTTACATATTTCATAATGCGATATTTTTTTGCGCACGCAATAATGGGCATATACACGGTATCAAACCATGAAAGCACAGCGTCTGCTAATGGTATTTCGTCGGTTTGCCGCTCATTCAAAAAATATTTATGCGTCAAAATATGATTGTAAATGACATCGTACTGTCCGGCGGAAGAAAAATCCAAACACCAATAGTCGGTTATATCCCCAAAGTTCGTTTCAAAGTAAAAATTGCGCTTTTCGTAATTGATAATCTGCTTGAGCATTCCGGCAAGCGAGCGGACGGGTAAAAGTTTTATCTCTGTCTGGAGCGAGACGACTTCAGCGTCAATCATATCGACTCCCTTCGCCTTTGCCACCGATACGCGATGGTTGCCGTCGCGCACAAAATACAATCCGCCAAGTTCGTAAACCTTTATCGGCGGAAGAACTATATCTTTGATAATCGCTTCGTCCACGTGCGCCCACCGTTCTTTGAGGTACATATTTTTTGGAAAAAACTGATTGTCAAAGTCGTTGTACCGCCCTTCGCTCCCAATAATTTTTGCAACCGGAATGACTTTCATACCGAGATAGGTCTCATTTTGCGGTTTAACAAGCGCTTTAATTTCCTTAAACGAAATCATATATGATTCTTCAGGCTTTAGAAAATGCTGAAGTTCGTTCATGAGCGCTTTATTGCGGGCTTTGAGAAAGTCGTTTTCAGTTTCCTGCAGCATTTGGTCTCCCGTTTTTATCCGTTTGTTGATTTTTCGTGCTTTCTGGCAGCGGAAAATCTATTATGCAGTGCGCATAGGCATTTACAACGTGCGTATTAAAATATTTACCGCTCCGCTCTTCACGCTGATCGTACAAATGAATGTGCCCGTGCACCATATATGACGGCGAAAATGTTTTCAAAAACCAATTAAAACATTCAAAACCGACATGGCATGGGTCTTCATGATCATGAATATGACGCGGCGTTGCATGCGTTAAAAAAATATCCGTAAAGCGTCCGTAACGGAGTTTATTTAGCAACAGTTTCGGCACCATAAAAAGGAGTTTCCGCATCATTTGAGACTCCGTGTACTGGCACAATCCGTTATTGTAACGGCGTGAACCAGAGACGCCTGTTATAAGCAGCGGGGTGCTTTTGCCAGTCTTTTTATCGACGACTGAAAATTTGCGGCTGACTGCCGTCTTAAATCCCGCGTAAATTGCGCCGCGTCCGTGTCCGTCAAGAAGACAGACGCCGCCGTAGACCTGCGTCTGCTCCGCTGCCGTTGAAACTGCGGCAATCGTTTCCGCTCTCGTCGAATGGTAATACTTGAATTCACTCAAATCGTGATTGCCGAATACAAAATAGGTCGGCTTATTAAAAACCGACTCGATAAAATCGACATAGTCCATTGGAAGATCGCCTGCGCACAAAATTAAATCGATGTCGGGAAAATGCTTTTTTGCATTTTGATTGTAAATCAGCGGATCGATTTGGTCGGAAACGCAGAGAATCTTCATAGCCTTGCGTATTACTTATTTATTCGCCTTCGCAAGGAATTCTTCCAACTTGATTTTAGAAACAAGTTCCACCGGACGGCTCTCTGCAAATTGCACTGCTCCCCGAGCAAATTCAGAACTGACAAAAATATATGCTTTAGTGCAGTTTGCGTCTTTGGCTTTATCAAGCACTTCACGGACATCCGCGTCTTCTACCGGCTCTGGGTCGCGGTAAAAACGCAACAGCATCATTTGCTTCCGCATATTGCGCCAGTCGCCGTCTTTTGACTCCGAGGCAATGATTTGACAGCCGTCTTTTTTTGTCTCTATCTGCTGCGCCGTAAGCCCCAGCGCTTTGAGCGCAATGTTTTTGCATAATTCAGCAAACTCTGCATCTGAGCAGGTCAAATAGTCTTTGAGGTTATCGTTCGCCTGTAAGTCCTTGTATTCCTGTAATTTAGCGGCAACGTCGCGGAACGAGCGGCTGCGCTTGTAAATCTTTTCCCACTGCTCGATAGCCTTGTCGATTTTCCTTCCCTGCTCGTAACAGGACGCAAGAAAGTAGCGGGCATAGAGCGTATCGCTTTTGGATTCGTCTTTATCAAGGTCGATAGCGCGCTGTAAGTCAATTTGCGCATTGTCATACCGATTTGCAATGATGTAGCACGTTGCGCGTTCGATAAGCGCTTTTTGCTTAAACTCGCTGTCGCGCTGCGCCTTGTCGAATGCTTTAACGGCGGCACCCAAGTCCTTCGCCTCTTTTAAGAGCTTACCGAGGTAGTAATAATTTGCATAGGTTTCGGGACTGAGCCGGATTGCAAGGTCGAGTTCCCGCTTCGCTTCGACATATTGCTTTGCGAGAAAAAGAATGTGTCCGAGTGCGCCGTGCGCCTGCGCGTTTTTAGGTTCGAGTTTTATGCACCGCTGATAAAAACCAAGCGCAAGGTCTTTGCGGTTCATCTGTTCGTATATTTTTCCAGCATTCAAAAAGTTTGCGGCATTCATTGCGTCCAATTTTGTGAGGATTAAATATTCCTTTAATGCTTCCTCGGTGTGATTGAATTTCATTTGGAGCGCGGCAAATTCCTGCCGGAACGGAACTTCTGGCAGCATGGGACCAAAAAGCGCATTGTCATTTATCATTTTGAATTCAATGAGAGCAAGTTCTCCGCGATTGTCAGCAAGATACGCCTTTCCTAAATAATAGTGCGCTGGATAGTCTTTTGGATTTTTTGCAATGATTTGTTTAGCGAGTTTTGCCGCCGCTTGATTTTTCCCTTGTTTGATGAGTTTTCGTACTGTATCGACGCGCTGCGGCATGGCAAAATATTTGATAAGTATCGCAGCAATCCCGATTATCAAAATCACTGCGGAAATTATTAGAATAAGTTGAATCATAAAATAAAACTCCAATTTTACGGATTTCTATAGATTTGCGCGATTATACACTACTTTTTGAAACGGGGGAACTGGCGGGCGCGGAGAACGGAGTTTCACAGATAGAACAAAGTTGCGCCCGCCACGAGTTTTTGCTGGCGCAAAACTCGCAAGAAGACTCGTCATGCGAGGGGCAGCAGTTATAATATGGCGCTAAGTTGTGAACTGCTAATGGCATCGCAGAATAAAGTGGATACTAATAGACGCGGAGAACGAAGTTTCACAGATAGAATGAAGTTGCGCCCGCCTCCTTAAACTCCGTATCCTGCTAGTTTTGCCGACGGCAAAACTAGTGCAGGCGGGAACTTTACACTAGCGTTCAAACTCCGTAGCAACCGCCTGCAGGAAAACTCGCTGGGAAACTAGTCGTGCTGGAGGCGGCAGTGAGCATGGAGCAGGATTTGCGGCAGATGGAATTGCGACAAGGCGGGAATAATTTGCAGGCAACGCCTAGATGGGAACGCGCTGTTTTTGTATGCGGAAAGTGCGTTCTATCAGTCAAATTGCGTCCATCGCCGCTTAAGAACTTGTGAGGACTAGAGATTGCGGGAGGACATAAATAATAGGGAATGGGTAATTATGCGGACTGCAAACGATATACTTGAATGCGCTTACGAATTTTGCAGTCCGTTCGAGTTTTGGCAGCCAAAACTAGCAGCCGCGTTAGAAGCGCATGCTGGCCTTGCCTCCAATTCAAAGACGGGCAAACAACACCACGGCGGTTGATAGAGGCAACGGGACTTCCGTCCATCCGAGATTACCCCCGCCTTTCGTTATCTGCCCGCCGTCTTTTCCCGTCTGCCAAACTTCATAGCTGCCGTCTACCGTCTGCTGTCGTCTAAAAAGGCGGCAAGAGAAGCTTCCCATGCAGGAATCTGAATACCGAGTACGCGCTGAATTTTATCTTTGCAGAGAACGGAGTACGCGGGGCGGCGCGCTTTTGTCGGATAGTCCGCGGTTACGCAAGGGCGCACGGTGCATTTACGTGTCAAAAGTCCGCGCCGCAAAGCCTGTTTTTGAATTTCCAACGTAAACTCGTACCACGAAGTCTGCCCCCAATCGGTATAGTGATATATACCAAACGGCGCGCGTTTTCCGTCAGCATTCGATTGAATTATCCGCACAATCACGGAAGCAAGGTCTTTTGCATAGGTCGGCGTTCCGAATTGGTCGGAGACGACTTTAATTTCATCGCGGGAATTCATTGCGTTAATAATTGTGCGGACAAAGTTTTTCCCGTACTTCCCGTACAGCCATGCCGTCCGCAGAATGTAAAACGCATCGGTTTCCGCACAAAGCGCTTTCTCGCCGGCCGCTTTCGTCGCGCCGTACACGCCGACGGGGTTTACCGGCATATCTTCCGTGTAGGGAGCGGCCGCCGTTCCATCAAAAACGTAGTCGGTCGAAATATGAATTATTTTAGCGCCGAGCGTATTCGCTGTCCGGGCTATATTACGCACCCCCTCTTCGTTGAGGGCGCGCGCGCTTTCCGGCTCGTCTTCCGCTTGGTCAACTGCCGTATACGCCGAGCAGTTGACGATATAGTCCACCGATTTTCTTTGCGCGCAGGCAAAATCCGTCAGCGCGGCAGGGGCGGTAATATCGACTTCACGGTCGGTTCCGACAAAATCAATGCCGTTTTCCGTAAGCTCAAACGCAATTTCGCTTCCGAGCATTCCCTTATTTCCAATCAGCCACACCATTTCTAGTCCCCCGTGCGTTTAAGCCGTGCCTGAGTTATGCAGTGCGCTCCTCTCGTCTTCGGCAAAGGCCTTTTTAAGCAGGACGGGAACAATCATCGACGATACGATGATAAGCAAAATGACCGGAGCAAAATATTTTGACTCGATAAGACCGACGGAAAGTCCTTTTTGCGCAACGATGAGGGCGACTTCTCCGCGTACCATCATGCCAAGTCCAATTTGAAGCGGCTCATTGCTGCGGTAACCGAGCAGTTTTGCAACGCCGCCGCAGCCAATGATTTTCGCCACGCAGCCGACGAGAACAAACGCCGCCGAAAAAGCAAGCAGCGTCATGCTCATGCCGCTCAAGTCGGTTTTTAGTCCTATGCCTGCAAAAAATATCGGACTAAAAAACATATAGGAATTGATGTCGATTTTTTGTTCCATATACGCCGCGTCGTTTAAATTGCAGAAGACAACGCCCGCGATATATGCGCCGGTAATATCCGCAATGCCGAAAAAGCGTTCCGCCGCATATGCGAACAAGAGCGACACGCCGAGCGCGTAAATCGGAATGCGCCGCGAGTGCGGATGGCGCCGGTCATACCATTTGAAAATGCGGTAGAGAATGTAGCCTGCAATGACAGCAGATGCAAAAAACAAGCCGGTTTTAAAAAGTACTTCAAGATAGCCTCCGGAGCCGGTGCTGACGCCGAGAATGATGGTCAGTACGATAATGCCGAATACGTCGTCGATGATGGCGGCGCTGATAATTGCCTGCCCTACTTCCGTTTTAATTTTACCGAGTTCTTTGAGCGCGGCGACAGTAATGCTGACGCTGGTCGCAGTCAAAATCGTGCCGATAAACAGCGCTTTGTAAAAAAGAGGCGTTCCAAATCCGTCAAAGCCCCAAAATCCGAACGCCATCACGGCGCCCAGCACAAGGGGTACAAGAACGCCGCACGCCGCAATGACCGTTGCATTCAATCCCGATTTTATAAGCGACTTGAGATTGGTGCCAAGTCCTGCCGAAAACATGATCAAAATGACGCCGATTTCCGCCATATACGAAATAAAATGATTGACTTCGCTGTAGACGATGTTCGGCTCTGCGCCGCCGTAATTGGAAAACCACGGAATAAAACGGAGTAAGAGACCGGCAACGATTTCTCCGGCAACCTGCGGAATGCCGATTTTCTTTGCGCGCACGCCGAGGTACTTCGCCGCAATGACAATAATGCCCACCGACAGCAAAATCTGCAGAACGATTTGAGTATCAGGTAAAGAATTCATAATGAGCGCAGTATAGTAAAAATCATAGGGCGGGACAAGAATTGAAAAACGGGGAATTGTTGGGCGGGGCGGGCGGGCAGTAAAAATTATGTTTAAAAGACGGAATGGAGGCGCCGCCCGCTGTAAGTTTTCTGTCGAAGACTTGCGGATTAACGGGATTTTCGGACGGAATGGACGCCGCTGCTTGTAAACGATGTTTGAATGACACTGCACTGTTACCGTCCTCCGACATTTTGTCTAACGACAAAACGTGAAGAAAACGGTACTTGCAAAAGAGAGAGGCATAAACGAGCGGAAAACGGCGTTTGCATAGAGCGCGTACAGCCGTTATAAGACGGAATGCCGCGCCCGGCAAAACGCGCGCAGACAGCGGCGCACCGTCTTATCTTGTACACAGCGTAAAAAACGCCGGCGCTGCCGCCCTTAGTCTGACCATGCAAGGCGGAAACCTCTAATGGGCTGAGCCGTGCTGGAGCCGCTCTTCTCCCGCATTCCAACGGTGCAGTTGTATACCGCGTTTTCCGTTTCCAATGACCAGCAGCCGCCGCGGACGACGTGCTGTGTTTTATGGTCTTGAAGAGGTCCTTTAAAATACGCTTCCGTGCCAGACGAAACTTCTGTGTGCAAGTCCCAGCACCACTCACCTACATTGCCGCTCATATCGTAAATGCCGAGTTTATTCGGCGCTTTACTGCCGACTTTTTCAGTACCGGTTACAGGCGGCGTTTGCTCCATAAATTTCGAGCCGTCCCACCATTTATTAAAGACCGCGACGCGCGCCGTTTCAGCAAGCAGTGTCTCATAAGTTTCGCCGGAAGGTAACGTCATGCCGGAAAAGCCAATCGGTTTTGCTGCGCCGCTTGCCGAATCCAACTTTGTTAAATACACGCTGCCGTATGCTTCAGCATTCACGTTGCTTGTTGAATAACGCGCGGCGTATTCCCATTCTGCCTCCGTTGGAAGCCGATAGCCTTTTTTATTAAAAGCGCAATACGCCGTGTCGGCATGCAGGGGAGCGTCTTTTATCACTTCTCCGCTCTCTGAACCGCTGCGGTATACGCACTGCTCCGTATTCCCAAAGCGCATTTCTGTATAGGCATTACACCACGCAATGCAGTCGCGCCACGATATATTTGCCATGGGCTTGCCGTCATCCTTTGGATTGTCATCGCTGTCGTCATCAAAATCAAAAGTATAGCCGTTTACTTTTGCCCAGCCGTAGACTTCTTTCCACAATTGTACGGTAACTTCGTGTTTACCCATCGTATACGCAGACAAATGGACCGTTCTCCCTGCGGGAAACACGCCTTTCCAATCACTCTCGGTTCCGGGGAGCGGATAAGAGGGAGCTTTTCCTGTAATTACGGCACCCGCAACTTTTACGCCTTCGACAACGGGGACAGGCTGTGCCGTTGCGTACACAACCGTATCTTTATCCAGCGTATCGACGTCAGCCAACGTTTTGCCGTCTACGGTATTCTCTCTCCACGCGGAAAAGATATATCCTGCGTCAGTCTTATCGATTTTAGCCTGCGCTTCGACCTTTATATTTTCCCATTTTTCGCCGGTCGGTTTGCGTATTGTATGTTCTCCGGATTTCAGCGTAACGTGCTCACCTGCCTCTATCGTAACAGTAATGAACTTTGCTTTGGTTGCCGCATAAATAGTCGTATCGCGTCCAAAGGGTAACATCTCATTTATAGCTCTCCCGCCTGCATTATTCATTTGCCACTGCGTAAATGCATAGTCGGTATCGACTCTAATTTTCGCATCTGCCAGAGGCTTTACATCTTTCCATTTCGTCCCTTTAGCAACGTGCAGCATTTTCGGTTCCGATATTGTTACATGACCGCCGGTGAGCGTAATTGTTACCATAACTGGTTTCGACTCGGCAAAGACTGCAGCGTCTTCGTTAAACTGATAGTCATCTGTCAGCGCCAGCCCATCGGCGTTCGACAGTTTCCAATCTTTGTTTTCAAAATCCTTATCATAGGTGACTTTTTTTTCCGCTTCTGACTTAAGAACACTCCACTTTGCGCCTTTTTCTGCCGTAAACGTATTCGGATTTTTGAGCTTAACATTCGAATCGCCTTTAACGGTAATCGTTATCTGCGTCGATTCGGTTTCAGCAAAAACGGTTTCATCCGCGGTAAACGTGTGCGTATCGCTTAAAACCTCGCCCTCCGCGCCGCCGAGCCGCCAATTCTTTATCGTACGGTGCGCCTTACAGTTGACTTTCTCTTTCGCCTGCGCTTTGAGCGCGCTCCACTCAGAACCTTTTTGCACCGCAAACGACGCCCCCGCCGGCACACCAGCGCCGTCATCTCCTTCCACGGAGATTGTAATCATAATCGGTTTTGAGTTGGCAAAAATCTTCGTGTCCGCAGTAAACACATAGTTATCAGTTAAAGCGGGTCCCGCCGCGTCAGTAAGTTTCCAGCCGCCGCCTTCATAATTTTCCTGATAGCCGACTTTCGTTTCCGCGAGCGCCTTGACCTGCGCCCATGTTTTCCCTTTTTCAAGCGGGAAAGTACGAGGGGGGGGGGGCAGAACGACATGAGCGTCGCCTGCAAACGTGATTATAACGGTTTCTGCCGGAGTCGTACCCGCCTTTGAAACGGCAAATACCGCCGCGTCCGCGTTAAATTTGTAGTCAGAAGAAATAACCTCGCCATCCGCGCTGTTAAACTTCCATGTATCGCGCGTAAAACCTGCGTCATTCGTTATTTTGCTCTCCGCAACAAGTTCTATTTCGCGCCACGGTGTGCCTTTATCCGCCTGAAACGTATTTTCCAGAGCCGGCTTCGCGTGAGTGTCCCCCTTTACGGTAATCGTGATTTTGGTGGGAGCCGCCGGAGGGAGCGCTTGCGTTACGGCAAAAACCGCCGCATCAGAGTTAAATATGTATGCGTCAGTTAAAACAGTGCCGCCTGCCGAACCAAAACGCCATTCTTTCTTTTTAAAACCGTCTTTGCAGTCAAGTTTTCCTTCCGCTTCTAACTTGAGAGTTCTCCACGCCGCACCACGAGGAGCCGTAAACGTGTTCGGCTCTTTGAGCATAACGACTCCGTCTCCACGAACGGTGATTGTTATGTGTGCATTTTCATTCTCGTGTTGACTGGAGGCCGCGTCGTTTTTACAGCCGAACAGCAAAGCGGCTGCCGCCGCAATCAAAACCAGTGATTTTTTCATAATTTCTCCTTAAAAGAGCGCTCTGCCATATAGCAGTCGAGGAAGCACCGCCTCTTTAGAATCTGACCACAGCATATATAACATACTGTTATTTTTAAATTTTGACCAGCGCTTTCGCTGATGAGGAATGGAGGAACATCGCTGACGATGAAAGGGGAAACGACATTTTTATGGGATGGAAGCCAGCATTTAAATGACACAGCAGAGTTCGGCGGGCGGTAAAAATTATGTTTAAAAGGCGGAATGGAGACGCCGCCCGCTGTAAGTTTTGCCGAACGCAAAACTTAGGAACTAATGGGATTTACGGGAAGGAAGGATAGCGGCGTTCGGTGTTTGCAAGATTATTCTCAGCCTGAAGGGATATGGATAATCTTGGGTGAGCAGCGTACCGCCCTATCTACAAACCACCTAACAACTGCTCGCCGCCGATGACGCGCCCCGTAATCCTATCTCCAACCTGTATCCCCGTCCGCATAAACCAGCCCTGCGGCACTTCGAGAGCATAACGCGCATAGCCTGAACTCTGAACGGGTGCAAGGCTATACGGAGTCATGTCGAATATGTCTTTGATGCGGCCGTCGGACGAAATAAACGCGATGGAAAGCGGCGTTGGAGTGTTTTTCATCCAAAATGAAAGGATTTGGTCATTTTCGAAGACGAAGAGCATTCCAGTGCCGTCTGGAATATGCCGCCGCTCCATAAAGCCTCGATTTCGCTCAGCTTCGGTACGGGCGACTTCTGCGGAGACAACAATGCTCGTGCCGTCAGCCTTTATGATAGTCAATTCTTGTGTTTCCAATTTTGAAGGAGCGCAGGAAATAAAAATGAGAGCGGTAAAGACCGCAAAAAGTGTGCAGAACGGAAGCGGAGAAACTGTGCGCGTACAAAACGTCGTCTGTGCAGTCATCCTTTACAGTCCGTCCAAAAACATTTCGCGCGTCCTTTCCCGTCCTGAAGGAGAAATGAGCGATTTATTTTGCAAATCTTCAAAGACTTTTTGGTTGACGTATTTGAGCGTCAGCGGGCGTTCAAGGCTCATCGTATAGTCGCCGTCGCGCCACACCGATTTTTCGGGGGACAGAGAAGCGGGGTCTCCGTATTTTTTGCAGAGCGCAGTAAAAACGCTGTAGTGATCCATGATGTCTCGATTGATATTTATCGTGATGATATACAAGCGGTCGTTGGAAAATTGAAACCAGCACCGCTCAAGAAAACCGAATGCGTGTCCTGCAACCGCGTCCGTTTCGATTAACGTGCGATTTTCTCCGGGCAGCAAAGATACGTCCCTGTCGCCTGTGTAGCCGAAGTCCGAATTCGCTTTGAGTTTTTTTTTCGTTTCTTCAATCGACATACCGAGTTCTACGCCGCCGTAGCCGCGGCTGACGCCTTCTGCAAAAATCCGCACGCACATAAACGCTGCTGCCGCCAATACTAAAAGTCGTTTCATTAAAACACCTGCGATTTTACTTTTGACTTTATACGCTCTTCTTTTCTATAGAATGCGGCTTGTTTTAAAAGTTCCTGACAGTCGGAAATAAAAATCTTTCCGCCGCTAATTTTGATAATTTTTTCGCTTTGCAGCTGGACGATGGCGATACTTTGCTTTTCTGCAGGAATACCGCAGAGGTTTGCAATATCGTGGAGCGACAGGTCAGTTTGGATGGAGCCAGAATCTTTTCGAATCTTTTCCATTTGGAGAGCAAGCATATCGACCATTTTATGCTGGTAATCCGAGAGGCACGCGTTATCGAGTTGGCGGAACATAGACCACATACGCTCGGAAAACGTCGTCGTAAGGCGCGTAACAAGCTGCGGCTGAGAACCGACCATTTGGTCAAAGTTTTGCCGGTTTACGACCATCAGTTTACAGTCCTCGTGCGCAATCGCGCTTGCAGAACGCGGTTTATCTTCAAGGAGCGCCATTTCGCCGAACATATCGCCTTTTTTAAGCACGGCAAGCATTACTTCGTTGCCGTTTACGACTTTTGAAATCGCAACCTGCCCTTCTTGAATGATGAACATATCCGCACCGCGCTGACTTTCAGAAAAAATCATGCAGCCTTTCGGGTAGGTGCGCGTTAATTCTTGCGCCGGTTCAAAATAGACCGCTTTTGTCCGCGGTTTGATTGCAATAAAACGTTTTTGCGCAAACGGAATGTTTCGTCCTTTAGAGCATTCTTTTAAGTAGCGGTAATAAGCATACGCCGCAATATCGGTCGCCCCTGCGTTGTCATAATACGCCGCCACTTCGCAAATGTGCTCCGGCGTATCGGCAGATACGTTGTTAAGCGTAAGTTTGGTGAGCTGCTCATTCATCGTGCGCATTTGATTGGCAAAGGTGCGGATAATTTTAAGCGCGACTGGAATGTTTTTTTCGATGAGTTCGGGATATTGCTCGCGTTTTACTGAAATGCACTTTACTTCACTGAGCGCAATGACGCTTTCTACTTGAAAACGCCCCGCCATACAGGGAATGACGCCGACAAAGTCGCCCGGCCCCAGCACTTTTGTAGAAACATTGTACGGTTCATTTGCGCGGAAGCAACGCACTTGTCCGCTTTGAATGATGTAAAAGCGGCTGTGTTCTTCTTTTCCCTCGATGAGGAGATAGGAATCTTTTCTAAAATTGACGTACGATAATTGTAACAAGTCCGAACCGCCTTAAAATTAAAAATAGAAACAGGAATTTTATTTTTCCACAAAAAATCGCAGGGATTGCGCTGTGCCGAACGGCGTTATTTTCCGCAAAAAATGATTTCCGGCTGCAAAATAAAATTCTTTTTTTCCTTGACTCTATTAACGATAAAATCAACAAGTTCCTTTACATCTTTTTGCGTTGCGCCGCCGGTATTTATAATAATATTTCCGTGCCACGGCGCAATTTGCGCTCCACCAATCCGCATGCCTTTCAGCCCCAGTTCGTCAATGACTTGTCCAGTCGGCATTCCCAATTCGCGGCTGTTTTTAAAGACGCTTCCCGCACTGGGGAATGTAAAATGCCCTTTTGCCCGCCGCTCGTTTATAAAATATTCGCAGCGTTCAGCAAGGCGCTTTGAGTCTTTACTCTGATGCTGCGTCAAGCGGAATACGGCGGACGTTATAATTCGTCCTGTATTTTGAAACGGAGAGACTTTATACGTCCAATCATTTTTATCAAACGACTGACTGCATATGTGGTTTTCCGGCAGTTCGATGTAGTCGGCTTTTACAAACAAATCGCTTACCGAACGGTTAAAGCAGCGCGCGTTCATGTAGAGTGCGCCGCCGACCGTGCCCGGAAGGCCTGAAAACTCTTCCGCGCCGCCGAGCAGGTTTTCGCGGCAAAAGCGCACAAAGGAGGAGACAGCAACGCCCGCGCCGCACTTTACGAATACAGAGACGTCATCTCCGCCGCTGTCTGAGCGGAAGAGTTCGTATGCGGATGAGGCGTCCGCAAGGCGCTCGATATGGTTTAATCTGGCTGTAGAGATGACTGCGCCCTCAAATCCCTCATCGGAAACGACAATGTTCGTGCCGCCGCCGAGCGTAAAATACGAAATATTTTCGGCGGCTAAAAACGTAAGCGCAGCGGAAAGCGAATGTTCGTCCGCAGGCTCGATAAAAAGGGGCGCATTTCCGCCGATTTTAAATGACGTATGATTTTTCATAGGCACGTCAAACATAATGCGCCCCGTAAATGTCTGCGCCGCCGAAAATCGTTCCGCTAGGAGGCGTAAATCTTCCGTTTTCTGCATGAGGGCACTATACCGCACTTCCCGTTTTTTTTCGAGCGCAGGAACGGCCTTGCGGTTCCAGATGACTGTAAATACGACTTATGGCTCGCTTATCATCTCTGCCCGTGCCCCAAGAAAAAAGAGCATTTTTTCTTAAAAAAAATCGCCGCTTGTGCAGTCAACGCGCTGCAAAATCAGAACGGGATTGCAATCATGCATACAGCACTTCTCCTCAATTATCCCAGTCGTTTTTTCTAAAATCCGGCTTCGTCTTTGCTTTTTTGCGCGGCTTTTTTCTATATATGAGGCATGAATGAGTACATAAAACCAAATATCAGAGAACTTGCATTAAAGCACGGAATTGGGTACCCGACCGACGAAGAATTGGTTATGCTGATTTTAGGAAGCGGGACAAAGGGCGTGCCGGTTGAACGGCTTGCCAAAAGCGTCGTCGGAGCCATCAATACATCCAATCCCGAAGAATTGAACGAGCGGCTTACAGCGGTCAAAGGGCTTGGGCAAAGCAAGGCGCTGGCAATCCGGGCGGCAATAGAGTTTGGCAGACGGCGCAACAGTTTTAAAAACGCCATAGTCAAGTCGCCGAAAGACATTATTCCATTTATAAAAAATTATTCGATGCAAAGCCGCGAGCATTTTATCTGTGTAACATTGACTGGCGGACACGAAATTATCCAAATACGAATTGCCTCCATCGGGACGGTAAACCGGACTATCGTTCATCCGCGCGAAGTTTTTTCTGAAGCGCTGATGGAAAACGCTGCCGCACTCATTGTCTGTCATAACCATCCGTCCGGCAGCTGCGAGCCGTCTGAAGAAGATATTAAAACCACGAGGGTTTTAATTCAGGCATCGGAAATACTCGGTATTCCGCTGCTCGACCATATTATCATCAATCGAAGTTCGTATTTCAGTTTTATGGAGCACGGACTTTTGTTTTCGGCAACGGGAGACAGTCCCGATTGTGAGCGGGACTTTGCAGCGGCGTTCCAAAAGGGGCGGTTCAGTCATTCTGTACATGCCGAAAAAGAACGGTGCGCGGCGGAAGAAGATATGTTCGAAGCGTTCGATATGTAAGAACCAAGCGCCAATCTGCCGGAGAAAAAATACGTCCGTTTTTGCCGAACGCTCATGCTTGCGCGATAATCGCTTCTTCCTTTATACTTTAGCCATGTACAAACCGCTTGTTTTTACTGCGCTTATGTTGTGCGCATCGTTTTCCCTGTCCGCTGAGCGTCCGATTGTAACGGATATTCAAGCCGCTGCGGGCAAAGGGACAAAAATAAATATTTCATGGGTTTTGCCTCTAGCCGGCGCGGACGACATTTCCAAACTGCTTGTATTTCGCAGCACAAAGCCGATGAGCGCGTCCTATGACTTAATCGGACTTACTCCCGCAGCGGAATTGGACGCAAAAGCGACGGGCTGGGTGGACAGCGTCAACACCTACAGCGAATATTTTTATGCCGTTATCGCGGAAAGCGGCGGCAAGCGGCACAACATCGTGCTGCCGTCAATCAATGCTACGGTAACCGGCGTTCGTCTCCCGCTTCCGAAAAAAAAGATGACTGAAACGCAGGGCGCGTCCGCACAAGAAAAAATCTACGACACAAATGTACGCGCAATGCGGGAAACGCCGCTGCCGCTCCTTGAAATAAACGGCATTCCCGCCAAAAAGAAAGTAAAAATGAGCGCAAAATCCAAAGCGGCGGCGCGAAGTCTTGCTACCGGAGCCGCAAAAAAGCGCATAATCCCGTTAGACTTTTATATTTTTGAAGACGACTTAATTTCTCCCGACGGTGGAGACGATTTTTTGCTGTTCGAGATATTGCGAACCTCTTTTATTCGCAGAGACTACGCAGAGAGTGCGCGCGCGCTTGAAAAACTGCTTGGAACAAACATAACGCATTCTGTCGAAGCGCGCGCACGTTTTTACCTTGCCGAATCGCACTATTTTTGTGGAGACTACGAAAAAGCCGCCGTAAACTTTGTTACGGTTTACGGCGACTTTCCTGTTCTTGCAAAAAAATGGATTGATTCTTCGTTTGACTTAATGCCGCTGCCGAAATCTCAATAAATGCTTCTGATAATGTCGATAAATGACGGCGTTCGGCGAATCCCTAAATCCTCGGCGGTAAGCCCTGCTTTTAAGTTTTCCGCCGCCTTTCCGTCGGCAGTTGCCGCCGGCGCACTGTCGTTTGCAGGCTCTCCCGCGCTTGCAGTCTCTTCCGGCAGAGAAATGAGCACGGCTTCATCATCTATGTTAACGCGGTCGTAAAATCCACGGTATTCCAGTTCTCCTTCGGAAACTTCATCCCCCGTTTCCGTAACGGTGAGCGTTCCGAGTATGTCGGTTTCGCGGTAGGTCAGTCCCATCCCTTGAGCCGACGTTTGGAGCGCATTTTTCCGCACAACGTCGAATACAGCGCCTCTTACGAGATTTTCCGACTTGCCGATGTCCAAAAGCAGCGTTTTTCCACTCCTGTTGATAATCTTCGCGCAGATCGGCAGTTTCTCAAGAATATCGGCGCGGAAGCGGCGGAACACATTTGCGTAGCGGTAATTCGCCGTTCCGTACAACGATGACGATGCCAATTCACTTCCCGTGCGCGCCGAATACAATTTGTAGTCGAGTACAAAATCACGCGCCCCCTCGTCTGCGGAAATCATCACAAAATAATCCATGCCGTCTGTACGCGCTCTTTGGTAGGCGGCTCCGAAGCCATCAACCGGAAGCGGAAATGTTTTTACAGACGTGAGCGCAATGCCTGAAAAAATATCGGAAATGAATTCCGCCGCGATTTTATTGTTTTCAACATGAATCTGGTTGACTGAAGTCCCCTGATAGAAAATGCCGATATTCCAGCGGGTTTTATCAAGATAAACCGGCTCCACATTCCATTTTTTTGCAAGCGTATCCTGCAAAAGAACACTGTACGCTTCAATCGTGTCGTCGCGTTTTGTTTGCGCTCTTGTCTTTTTTGCGCCTGCCGTTTCTGCTCCTTTCGCAGCATTTTCTGTTTCGCGAATGAATAAAAGCTGGTCAAGATACAATTCATGCATTCCCTGCATGGAAAGCCGCTTTGCAAAGGCAAGACGCGCTTCTGCATTCGTCGGATTAATTTTGAGCGCACGCTGATACTCATACAAAGCTCCTTGACTGTCGTAACGGCGCATATATTCCTGCGCGGCTTTTATATGGTAGGACGCCCATTCGGCGCGGCGGGAATCTTCAACAGGAATGACGCGGTTTACAATAAGTTCGAGCGCGGCGCGCATAACTTCATCTTCCGGATTGATCTTAAGCCCGTCTGACCACGCTTCGATTGCGCCTTCAACATTTTTTGCCGCGCTTAAAGCCGCTCCTTTTAAGTAATAGGCGGAAGAAAGATTTTTATTACGATTAATCCGAAAATCGCAGAGAGAGACAACATCGTCGTATGCTTTTTGCGCATAGCGAATTTTTGCTAAAAGCTCATAGGCTCTGTCGTAATTACCATTTAGTTCCACAGCGATGCGGCACTCTTTTTCGGCAGCACGTAAATCGTCCTGCAGCGAATAAATTAAGGCTGCAAGATAGCGGACTTCCGCATTTCCGGAGTCGTTTTCCAGCGCCTGTTTGATATACTTGAGCGCAAGGGTGTGCCTGCCTTGCCCTGCCGAAACGAACGCCATACTCAAAAGCGCTTTACGGTTCGTGCTTTGCCGTTTTAAGGCTTCTTGGTATTGATTTTCCGCCCCCGTTATGCGCCCGTCAAACAAGTCGAGTTCGGCAAGTCCGAACCGCGCTTCCACATTATTCGGAGAAGTTTTTAGTACGCTTTCAAAAACAACGCGCGCATCGGAAAAACGGTCTAACGAAATTAACACCGCTCCGAGCAGATTCCTTACGCGCTCGCTGCCCTTTTCATATTTTTCCGCTTCTGCCAAGTGCAAGAGGCAGAATTCAAATTCTCCCAGCTGGAAAAAACATTCCGCCAGATGAAAATACGCATCTGAATATGCGGGATTGCGGTGCAGGGCTTCCATAAAATACTGAGAGGCGCCGTACCAGTCCTCATTTTCTTTGGCTGTGCGCCCCATTTCCAAAAAATCCGCGGCAGTCTTTTCGGCAGCAAAAATTCCCGCCGACAACAGCAGCGCGGCGCAGACGGCAATGCTATTGCGCATTTTTATTTTCATCATCTTGTTCCTCATTCCGTTTTATGACTTTTATAAGATTGATTCTGTAGCCCTCCATGTCTTGAACCACAAAATCATAATCTCCCCAGCTGACCTTTTCGAATTTAACGGGAATTTTTCCGAACAGGTCAAATACAAAGCCCCCAAGCGAATCGAATTCCGCAGCGGGAAATTCGGCTTCGAGCGCTTCATTTAAATTGTCGAGGTCAACGCGCGCTTCGCAGAGCCACATATTATTCCCGACGGACAAAATATCTTCGTGCTCGTTATCGAACTCGTCCTGAATATCGCCGACGATTTCTTCTATTATATCTTCCATCGTGATAATTCCGGCAATGCCGCCGTATTCGTCGATTGCAATTGCAATATGCAGGTGCCGCCGTTTAAACTCGCGTAAAAGCGAATCAATTCGTTTAGATTCCGGCACAAAGTACGCTTTGCGGATACGTTTTTCAAGCTCAAACGGCTCGTCTTTTTTTCTAAATGAATAAATAAGGTCTTTGACGTAGAGAACGCCGACCACATTGTCGATAGACTCGCTGTACACGGGAAAGCGGGAGTGTCCGCTCTCCTGTATTTTTTGCATAAGCTCGTCAAGCGGCGTATCAAGCGCAATAAAATCAACGTCGATACGCGGCACCATAACTTCTTTAACAGCAGTCTCCGATAAATCCTCTACGCCGCGGATCATGTCGCGCCGCTCTTCGTTTATTATCTCCTGCTGTTCAGGGGAGCGCTCGTCGGAGCCGTGCCGTTCGACATTTTTTTTATTTCCGAATAAAGAAAACCCCATACAATTCCTAACCGTGCCAAATTACGTCATCAGTACATTCGGAAAGAATTTTTTCTTGGAGTGCAAGCATTGCGCATTCCGGCGCACGTCCTTCTTCAAGGTGCTCATCTCCGTGATCCATTCCGTTTAAATGCAGAATCCCGTGAATTAAAAGCCGTTTTAATTCTGTATTATTATCGGTTTTAAAATACTCGGCGTTTACGGGCAGCGTATCAAGGCTTATCGCAATATCGCCGACCGTTTTCCACTCGCCCTCATCATCGACGTAAACGCCGTCATTTTCAAACGAAAGTACGTCAGTTGCGCTGTCAATATTCCGGAACGCTTTATTGAGTTCGCGGATTTTTTCATCGGTGCAAAAGAGGACTGAAACCTCTTCTCCGTCGTAACTAAGACGCGTCATAATTTTTTGCATAAAAGGCGCAACGTCTAAAAGCCATGCAGGTTCTAAAAGCCCGTCCTGCATTCCTGCAAAAATCCTATTCGCCATCGCCTTTCCCTGCTGACTTTTTGCCCCGCGTCCGGCGCTTCGCTTTTGTTTCCTTTTCTCCGGCTGCGGCTTCCGTTTTTGCATCGTCGGCAGTTTTGTCTTTTTCCATCTCGCTTTGATTCGGATAGCGGATACGATTGTGATAAAAACCGACTAAAATTTTTATGAATTCAGTACGGATTTTTGTGATGTCGCGGAAAGTCAGTCCGCAGTCATCAAGTTGATGATGTTCAACCTTCGCATTGATAAGATTTTGGATGAATGCGGAAAGCCGCTCTTCCGTCGGATTATCGAGCGAGCGGCAGGCGGCTTCCACCGTGTCGGCAAGCATGACGACAGCAGATTCGCGCGTTGCAGGCGGATTTCCCGGATATGAAAAGTCTGCGGGATTCACGTTTGGGTCTTCCTTTTTTGCCGCTTCATAAAAATAAGAAATAAGACTATTTCCATGGTGCTCAGCGATAATGTCGATAACTTGCTCGGGAAAGTGCATTTGCCGCGCTTTTTCAACGCCTTTTTTTACGTGGCTCCGAATTATCGACGCGCTCAACGAGGGTTTTAAGCCGTCGTGTTTGTTAATTCCGTCCGTTTGGTTTTCCGTAAAATATTCGCTTTGCTCGATTTTTCCCATATCATGATAGTACGCCGCAACGCGCGCAAGCAAAAAATCCGCTCCAATGCAGCGGCAGGCGGACTCGGCAAGCTGCGCAACCATTTGCGAATGCTGATAGGTTCCGCTTGCTGTGATAAGCATTTTCCGCATAACGGGATTGTTTAAGTCGCTTAAATCCATGAGGCGGAAGACAGACGCGGTATTCAACATGAATTCGACCGGCGTAATAAGTCCCAGCGCAAGAATGCCGGACAAAAAGCCATTTGCCGCAACGCCGGCGATAATCATCGGCATTTTGCTTACATCTTCGTTGAAAATCACGGCGATAATCGAAATAAGTACGGCGTCAAGAAATGCGAGCACGAGCGCGACGATAACCATATCGATACGACGTGCGATTTTTCGCACAATCGCAGACGCTGCAAGGCAAGAGGCGAGCGTAAACACAAACGGAATGATTTGCCACGAACTTGCCGTAAAAACGCCGAACGACAGCATAAACGAAAAAAACATCGCCGAAAGCTGACCGTACAAGACCGCTTGAATGAGTACGAATAAAGACGCGGGAATGATGACCGCCAAGCCGAATGAAGAGGAAAACGCGCGGCTTTGCAGCCCGAATGCCGCCGCCGCATAGACGACGATAAAGCACGCCGTCTGAAATATAAATTCACGCAAAAGGACTTTATGCGTAAAAGGCGCAAATGCGAACAGCAAAAACCACATTGCCGTAAGCAAAATGAGCGCAAGTTCCGCGTCCGCAAACGCGCGATAGTCAAGATATACCGGAGATTCCGCCATTTTTTGCAGTTTTGCGTACGCATCTTCAGTAATCGGAAAGCCCTTTTTGATAATTTTTTCGCCTTCTTCCACAAAAATAGGATTCATTTCGTCGGCTGGAATAGAGCGCGGCGCTAAAATCGTCCTATCGGCAATCTGATTGACTTCAAATTCGTCAAGATTGTACGAGGCTACCGTCCGCCCTGTTGCAGTTCCCGTAAAATTGATGAGCGACACCGCTCCAAAGCCCAGCGCTGTAAGAATTATCAGCGGATAGTGCCGCTTGAGGGAGTGCGCGCAATTTCGAAGCAGCCGTAAAATCCACAATGTTTTTTTTACCGAACTAGTAGTTTTGTTCATTTTCATACGCCTTTACAATTTTTTTTACCAGAGGATTTCTAACAACATCCTCCGCCGTAAGATAAATGACTCCGATTCCTTCTATATTATTGAGCAAAGAGAGGGCATGAGTCAGCCCCGAAATATTTTTTTTCGGCAGGTCGACTTGCGTAACGTCGCCGGTAACGAAGACTTTAGAATGCTGCCCCATGCGCGTCAAAAACATTTTCATCTGTGAAGCGGTCGCATTTTGCGCTTCGTCAAGAATTATCACCGCATTGTTCAGCGTGCGTCCGCGCATATACGCAAGGGGAGCCGTTTCGATAACGCCGGACTCCGTAAGGCGGCGGGCAGTTTCATGCGGAAGAAGAAAATCCATCGCGTCGTAGAGCGGACGGAGATACGGATTGATTTTTTGTTCAAAATCACCCGGCAAAAAACCAAGACTTTCTCCGGCTTCTACAACAGGACGCGAAAGAATTAAGCGCGAATATTGACGCGTCAGCACCAAACGCAGCGCTTCTGCAACAGCAAGAAAAGTTTTTCCGCTTCCCGCCGCCCCCGAACAAAAGACCAGGTCGTGTTTTCTCATAAGCCCAACGTAGTCCGCCTGATTTTGCGAATGGGGATACACTTTGCGAAGCGCTCCCGGAACCGTAATCGACGAAGTTTCCGCATCTGCTTTTCGCTCCGTGTTCAAGACGCAGGCGATAATGTCGCGCCCGTCTGTTCCGCCGTCGTGTATTTCGTCAATTACGCGGTCAATAATAAACCGGAACTCCTGCCGCGTGCGCACGTCATCAGTTTCAACGGAAAGTTCATTGCCGCGCGTAAAAATCTGCGTTCCCAAATGGCGTTCGATGAGTTTTAAGTTATTATCGTTCGTTCCGCACACGCAGGAAAGCACGTCTGCATCGGGAACTACTATCGTATATTCAGAATCCACTTGCGCCGGATTGTAAGCGGGCGGCTTGCTTTGGTCAAGGCGGAAGGAAATTGGGAAGGGGAAAACAAACTTATCCAAAATCGAGCGTTTTTGGACAAGTTTTCTGCATTTGAAAGATATAATTCGGTTTACTTGCCCGCCGCAAGATTTGCAAATGCGAACGGCGCTTTCAGGGGTCTCAGTCCCGATATATTTCCATGCAATTTTGTCATCAACTACTTTGTTTCGTTTTCCGCACAGTAAACAAAATTAAATCTATAAAATTGAAGTTTATCTGTCAGCCGCAGACGGCATTTTTTGTTTTTTATCCCCCTCCCCCCGCTTGTCAAGCGGTAACAGAACTTATTGAGCCGGTTTAATATAAATCTTTTGCAAATAGTACGTATAACCGAGTGTATGCGGAATAGGAATAACTTTTGTTTCAAGTTGCTGCACATCTAAAATATACTTTTGTATTCCACCGCTGGTTTTTGCAATCTGTATGACTGCGGTATTGAGAACAGCGTCATCTTTTTTATCATATAATTTGAATTCGCGCGGAGTGTAATATGTTAAAGTCTCTTTTCCGCCGGAAAATGTCAAATTTTTCCATTCAATAGGATTTGAAGCCGTATCGGAATATTCAAAAGTTGTACTGTCAGTACGGGAGAGTTCGTATTCATACCGCGTTTTGGCGGTTACGATAAAATCGCGATACAACTTTTTATTTTGCACATAATAAGAAAATTTGTAATCATACTTTGTACCGTCTATTCCGCTGATATCAGCCGCACTATTCATTTCTACTAGAATGCTTTCGCCGGATTGTAAGGTCTTAGCTGGAGGAGATTTTACGGTAAACGATATTGCAGCGGGCGCTGCATTGGTAATGCGCCATACGTTATTTTCCGGCGTAATAAATGAACTGCACGCGCTCACAAAAAGGCAAAGGCAATAAATGGTATAAAATATCGCTTCATAAGTGCATTTTATTTTAGTTTTTGACAAAAATCAAATGCAGAAGCGGAGGGCGTCTTTGACCTGAACGCTGACTTTCAAAATTGCCGGCGGCTCTTATCTCCGTCGCCGATTTTTGCAATCGTGATGTCGTTTTGTCCCGCAAGCCGGTTTTCAAAAGCGCTGCGAAAATCCCCTGCCCGGAAAACTTCCGCTGCGCTCTCCCTCCAAAAATCCTGTCCAGTCCTGATGTGCGTTCTCCTTGCGCGATAAAATATTTGTTATATAATGAAGTCGTCCGATACGTTTGTGTCGAACAGATTTAATGCGAATGAGAGTTTGTAAGTCTGCAAAAAGCAGAGGAGGTTCGTATGAAAAAGAGATATGTATTTTTTCCTGCGGCTGCGGTGATTCTTGCTGTAACGGTGCTGGTAACAACCTGCCGCAATATGTTCAACATTGCCGAAGAAGCGGGAGGCGGCATTATTCCGCTTTCGCGCACGTTGACAGCGGCGGATTTGAATGAATTGGGCTATATGGGCGGAAGCGTCTTTTACAATCCCGAAAATCCTGCAAAAGGTCATTTGGCAAAGGGTGTGGTTATTGCAGTCCGTTTGGGCAGTCTTGAACTGAAAAGCGACGGCGGAAATTCCTATTATGCGGACAAAACCGGCAGCGAAAAATACGGCTATATAACGGTAAACGACGTAACCGACGAAAAAATCGACTTTACGTTCACGCTGTTCGATAAAAACGGACGCGCGTCGCCGGCACACTGCGATGTTGCACTGGGTGCGGCTGCCGACCTTGACGGCGACGGCGTTCCTGACGTGCGCTATGCGTTCCCTGAGCAGGCGAGAGCCGCGTTTCCGAACGCCGTTCATTTGACGTTTTTGAGCGCCGTCGAAACAAAGTCCACCGCCATGTTCGCAGCGATTACGGAGCAGTACGCGAACGGCTCCTATCCGTCGGGCATTATCGGCATCAACAACGAGGGGCGCTTTCTGTACACGAAGTACGAAGACGCGGCGGGGGCAAGCAGGGCGGCGGTTACCGGCATTACAAACGGCGACTTTGTGCTTGATACTGCGGCGGGACATTACGTTCAGCCTAATACAATCCCTGAAGGACGTGCGGCAACTGCGGAGATGGTAGATGAGGCGCCTCCCGTTGCGACCGAAAAGGTTTTGCAGCTTGCGGCGTTTTCAGCGCGGAGCGATAAAACCGAACTCCGCAAAGCGCTTGCAAAGAATGTTGTAAAAATCGCCAAAAGCAATGCGGAGTATTTGAGCGAGCGGGACAGAATCAACGCGGAATTCAAAGAGTATGCGGCGCTTTTGGAACTTGAAGCGGCGAAAAACGTTACTGCCAAGCTCAATGAATACGACAATGTAACAGTCGATGCGAAGATGGGTCTGTTCGGCAAATTTGTTTTGACATGGGAGCATGTTGAGTGCGATTTATTGTCCGGTGCGTATCTTGACGGCAGATTCGATATTTCGATGAAAAAGAGCCTTGAAGAAACGCTCTCGAAGTTTGAAAAACAATTTGACTACAGCACGACGGTTGCAGTTGGTCCTATTCCAATAACATTCTCGTGCCCGATACGTGTTCAAGTCCCCTTGAAGGCGAAAATTTCAGTTGATTCGTCGGACATTGTGATAAAATTCACGGGACTGTACGGTGCGGGAGTCGATATTGACTCGTACATCAACTGGAACAAAGCCTTTTCCAAAGGTTTTATCACGGCATCTGCTGAACCGTACGCTGTTTCCGACGGCATATTCTTTTTGGGCGTCGAAAACGGCAGTCTTGAAGACGCGGCGAAAAAGGGCTTAAACCTTGCACTGACCGTAGAGCCGGAAGTGAGCGTAAAACCTGCTGTAAGCGTCGTTGTTGTCGAGGCAGGACTTGAGGGACTGTACAAGTTGAGCGCGGGACTTGCCGCCGATGTGTATGCTGACTACCGCTTGGTCGGACGGGCGACGCTTTCGCATTCGGGACTGATTGCGGTAACCGGCGGCGTAAAACTCGGACCGTTTCAAAAGAAAGGTGTAAAAAATCTATACGAGTTCAGTGAAAAGCCGCTTATAAACGAAGAATATACCGTTTCGATGAAAGATATTGCAAAAAAATAGACTTGTTCGATATGGTTGATATCAAACAGGTTCTGAAGTTCTAATTCGTATAGACCGCATGATTTGGAACTTCGCATTTTAAGCGGTATTGAGAAAATCATAAAAAGCGCGCAGTCTTAAACGTCTGCGCGCTTTTTATATTCCGCGCAAAATTTTCGCAGGCGCTTTTTGCCGTCCGCTTTTCCAGTCCTCCATATTGAGAACTTTCCCGTGTAAAAAATAAAACAAAATATTATTTCACTATAGAAAAAAAATCATTATTCCTTATAATTGTGATTAACATTTCATTATTTCAGTAGGTAGGTTTTTATGAACAAGATTGTTGTCATTGGCGCAAACCATGCGGGGACGGCGGTTGTTAATTTTCTGACATCGCTGTCAAAAGATAATAAAGTTACCGTATTCGACCGCAACAGCAATATCAGCTTTTTGGGCTGTGGAATGGCGTTGTGGATTGGTAATCAGATAAGCGGGCCGAACGGTCTTTTTTATTCGAGTAAGGATAAACTTGAAGCAAAAGGCGCTAAAGTCCACATGGAAGCGGAAATCACTCGTGTCGATTTCGATAAAAAAGTCGTATACGGAAAGCTTAAAGATGGCACTTCCGTCGAAGAAAGCTACGACAAGCTCGTCCTTGCGACAGGTTCGCTTCCGATCATGCCGCCGATTAAAGGAATGGAACTTGAAAATGTACAGCGCGTAAAGATTTTTCAGGATGCGCAGGCAGTCATCGAAAAACTGAAAAATCCCGCAATTAAAAACGTTACGGTTGTCGGCGCAGGCTATATTGGCGTTGAGCTTGCAGAAGCGTTCAAGCGGCACAATAAAAAAGTCGTTTTGATTGACTCAATGGACACCAGTCTTTCCGGCTACTACGACCCTGAATTCACAACATTGATGGACGCGAATCTTAAATCGCACGGAATTGAACTTGCGTTCGGTCAGACAGTAAAAGAAATCAAGGGCAACGGTAAAGTCGAAGCGATTGTTACTGACAAGGGTGAGTATCCGTGTGAAATGACGGTTATCTGTATCGGCTTTAGACCGAATACCGAACTTGGCAAGGATAAACTTGAGACATTCAAAAACGGCGCATATATCGTCAACCGCAATCAGGAAACGAGCATCAAAGACGTGTATGCGGTCGGCGACTGTGCAGTCGTATTTGATAATTCTATCGGCGATAAAAATTATATTGCGCTTGCGACCAACGCCGTCAGAAGCGGTATCGTTGCGGCGCATAACGCATCCGGCATTCCGCTTGAAAGTATCGGCGTGCAAGGCTCAAACGGTATCAACATCTACAAACTCAAAATGGTGTCTACCGGCATTACGCTGAGCCGCGCAAAACAGTTAGGAATGGATGTTGAAGCGACGGACTTTGAGGATTTGCAGCGCGCTCCGTTTATGGAAAACGAAAATCCGAAAGTCAAAATCCGCATTGTCTATGACAAAAAGACGCGTGTTGTCGTCGGCGCGCAGATGGCGTCCGAATACGATATGTCGATGGGCATTCACTTGTTCTCGCTTGCGATACAGGAAAAAGTTACTATCGATCGCCTCAAGCTGCTCGATATTTTCTTCCTGCCGCACTTCAACCAGCCGTACAATTATATAACGATGGCAGCGCTCGGCGCAAAATAGCCCGAAAGTCGCTAAACTACAAAGTCCGCCGATGCGCCTTACCTGCGCTTGGCGGGCTTTTTTTATGCCGACTGGACAAGCGCGCTTTCTATTGACTGGAAATGCGGCGTTTGCGGGCACTCTGCGTTGTGCCGCCGGAAACTCGCTTCTGCTGCGCCGCCGTTTATTGCACCGTAATTTCCCGTGCGCCGGATTTTTTATCGCGCTTGAGTTTTCTCAGCTCCGTCAGCAATTCAATAACCAATTTGCCGCCGTTTGCAAATCCCCTGCGGGAACGGTCAACGACAAGCGCAAGTCCACACTCCGTGCAGGCATAAAATCCCGTTCTGTCGCCGGGAAGTTTTATTTCGTCGGAGGTAATCCGCATTTCAAGAAGACGCGCTCTTGCAGCATTTTCCGTTTTTACGGCGGGTTGGGACTCAATATTTTTTTTCAAAAAAAGCCAGCTTAAAACTGCACGCTCTTTCGGAATGCCTGCCGCTTCTGAAAGTTTTAAGAGGCGGCGGGGAGCATCTTCCGTCCCGAATGCAAAGTTGCACCATTTTTCGCGTCCTCCGCGGTGCGCATTTGTTCCCTGCATGGGACAAGCCGATTGGTGCGGACATGGAGAAACTGCCCCGTAATCGTGCGCAATAAATTTTTTACGCAAAAGGCTGATAAAGTTTGCGGCAGGCGGCGTTCCGGGTTCCGCAAAGAAAAACGCTGCTCCGCTTTTTGCGTATGTAAGCAGCCCCTGAACTTTCTGCTGCGCCTCCGTTTCCGCATTTTGCTTTGCGTCCTGCAGAACTTCATTAAATGTGTTTGCGGAAAATATAAAATCAGCCTTTTCTTTTATAGGAGTTCCAAAACCGCCCTTTACGCGGATTATGTTCCAATGCGGCGAAGCATCAGGATTTGAAGGACGCAGTTTTGCCGCAACGGAAAGATATAAATCTTCTCCCAAAGTCAACGCACCCTGCGAGATATCCATACAGTACCACGTAAGATGAACGTTGCGAAGTTCCGGTACCGCAATCCAAAGCGCAATAGGGAGCGTCAAAGGTCCGCTTCCGATGTCGAGGCAGACGGCACCGTCCGCAAGCGGAAGTTCTTTGTGTCCGATATTGGCAAATACGCGTGTAAGACGCACCAGATTCCACCACAAAAAATACCGCGCATATGCGGAAAGCATTTCCCTGCTGTTCATGTAGCCGAGTCGCCGCTCGTCCCGCTCGTCGGTCAATTCATGCGAAAGAAGTCGTATATCTTTTGGAAGATTTAATAGCTGACGGCTGTTGAGCGGACGCGCCGCCTGAATGATTTTATCGAAATCCTCCAAAATCGCACGGCTTTCGCGCGTACGTTTATTTCCGTCAAACATCGGCGTATACGATACAAACCGAGCGTCCGGCTTGGAGTCGGCTTCGTAAAAAGGCGCAGAATCATCATGCTTTGCGTGCGTAAAATCTTTTATATTTCCGGCGGCTTTTGAATCATTTAAGCGGGATTTTGCTTTATCTTTAGCGGCAGACTGAGTCCGCGTCTTTACAAATTTTTCATAGAATTTTGGCATGGGGTTCCTCAAAAAAAGCGGCTTCCGGTCAGTATGCCGGATTTTCAGCCGCTACCGTTTTGTCTTTTTTATGCTGAAATATAAATCGGTCAGTTCTCTGCGTAAATCGTGAATCTCTTTAATTGCCTCTGCCGCGTCGTTTACCGCATCCGCATCGGCAATAATCCGGTTACGCGCGCCTTCAATCGTGTATTTTTGCTTTCCAATAAGAAATTTCAGCCGCATAGCAAGTTCCAACTCTCGTTGATTATAGCTGCGTCTACCGCCGAGGTCTTTTTGCGGCGCAAAACCGGGAATAACTTCTTCCCAATAACGCAGAATATGCGCTTTTACGCCGGTAATTTCTTCAACTTCACCGATTGTGTACATGAAACCCGAGCAATCCTATCGTCAAATGCTCTTGTCATTGTCGTCAAACAGAGATTTTATCTGCGCTTCGTAAATCGAATTTAAGCGGTAGCGCATAATCTCCTGCTTTGCCGAAAGCTCAACACCGACTTCAAACGGCTTTGTGATAAGGCAAAAGCGGCTCACACGCTCGTACATCTTAAATCCGGTCTTTGAATTGACAAGAGAACTGACTTCATTTTCAAAAAGACTTTGAATATTGTCCGACGCAAGCAGATTTTCGTATGTGTCGTATTGAATTCCGTTTTCCGCAGCGTAATTTTTAACTTCTTCTTCATCGACGAGAAGCAAAGCCGCAAGATACCGTTGGTCTTGTCCCACGACGACGGCATTTTTTATAAAACGGGACTGTTCGAGTTTTTGTTCGATGGGAACCGGCTCTACGTTTTCTCCGCCGCGCAGAACGATAGTATCTTTTTTGCGTCCCTTTATAACGATTTCATCGTGAACGGTAAGCATTCCAAGATCGCCTGTGTCGAACCAACCGTCAACAGTCATAACTTTTGCGGTAAGGTCGGGACGTTTAAAGTAACCGCGCATTACGGTACCGCCTTTGACCTGAATCGCACCGAACTTTCCGCGTCCCAACACATAGCCGTCTTCAGGATCTACTACGCGCGCTTTTAATCCCCGTATCGGAGAACCGACATTGCCGAAAACAGGAGAAGCAATCGGACGGACGGAAATTATCGGCGCGGTTTCGGTAAGCCCGTAACCTTCTACGATTTTTACACCGATTGCCCAGAAAAACTCGTCGATTAAGCGCGGATAGGAGCCGCCGCCTGCAACACCTGCGCGGAATTTCGTTCCGAGCATCGCTTTAATTTTACGGAACACGATTAAATTCCCCAAAAACTTGAGCGGCCACAGCAAAGTCCACGGAATTATATATACAAACCACCACGCAACGGTGTAATAGCGCGTAAAACACGGATTCTGCCGAAACATCTGCCTGTGCATACGGCTGTGAACAATTGCAGCCGCAACAAAAAATTTATACAGCGCGTATACGATTCCGCCGGTTTTGCGCATCTTACGCGATATGCCGTCGTAAATCGCTTCAAATACGCGCGGAACGGCAGGTAACAGTGCCGGATTGAGTTTAAGAAAGTCCGCTAAAAGCACGCTGCCGATAGGCTTGGAATAGCAGACCGTCCCTGCTTGAATAATGATGACATATTCGACGGAACGCTCGAATGCGTGCCAGACAGGGAGAACCGATAAAGCGCGGTCTCCCGGATTGAGCATAATGCGTTCGGGGATTTCATCAAGCTGGGCAAGAAAGTTTCCGTGCGTCAGTTCGACTCCTTTCGGAGTTCCCGTTGTGCCGGAGGTAAAAATAATACAGGCAAGTTCGTCCGATTTACCTTTTTCAAGCTCATTTTCAACTTCGTCTTTATGCTCAATTCTGTATTTCTGCCCTTCTTTTATAATATCTGCGAATGTGAGCAAAGTAAGCGACGAGGCTTCTTTTTTGACATCATCGGAAAGCTCATCGAACGATACGATTGTTTTGAGCGCGGGAAGTTTATCTTTTACCGAAAGAAGTTTTTTGACTTGTGCGGAATTTTCCGCGATGACAAAAGCGCATTCGGTCAGCGAAAAAATCGTTTCCAAATCCATTAAAGTGGCATCACAACCGCGCGGAATATCGACGGCTCCAATCGCCATAATTCCCATGTCCGCCTGCTGCCATTCTTTGCGATTGTCGGCAATCAACCCGATAAGGTCGCCGCGCTTAATTCCTCTGCTTAAAAGCCCCGCGCCGAAGTCCAGCGCAAGGGAGAATAATTCTCGATACGTTACGGTTTCAAAATCTCCGCCGCCGTTACGCGACATTTGCGCGGCAACTTCGGGAAAATCCGCCGCAGTTTTTCTTAACATTTTGGGAAGCGTTTGTTCCATTGCCCCTCCAGTCTAAAATCGGCGCATTATAGCCGCATTCGGCGCAAAAAACAAGAAAATGGACGCGGCTCAGGGCTTCAACGCCTCTTTGCATTCACAGGAGGACTGGAAAAGCGGAGTTTACAAGCGGGCAGCAATATACACCGTTGCAACTTCGATACCCGTGCTCGGCGCTCCGTTATAGTCCGCATAGGTCTGGGGACGAAATCCTGCGCCTTTGAGAAGTGCAAGCAGCGTTTTTTTTCGGAGCGGCAGAAGCGGGACGGAAGAGAATGTGTTTTTTCCGGTTTCCGCCTCGACCAATCCCGCCGTAAATAGGATGTGATTTTCGTCTTTGCAGTCATAGAAACGCTTAAAGATGTATCGTCCTGCGGGAATGTCCGGAAACGCAAAATCTTTACGAGAAAGAATTGCGTCATAGTTCAAAAGTTCAAAGACGAATTTGCCGCCGGGCGTAAGTGCGTCATGCGCGGACTGGAAAAAATCGAATACAGCCGCTTCATCCGGCAGGTGCGGAAGTGTGTTGCCGAAACACAAAACGCCTGCCGCACCTGTAAACGCTCCGATTGCCGTCATGTCCGCCTGCTTGAATTCCACTGTAAGCCCTGCGCGCTTTTTTGCCGCCGCCAGAGCAATCATGCGCGCCTCCGAGTCGATGCCCGTAACCGCGTAGCCGTCCTTTGCAAGAGAAGCAGCGAGCGCGCCGGTCGCACAGCCTGAGTCAATTAAAAAACCGTCTTTATCAGGAAAAATGCGTTCGACAAACGCAACAAGTTCTTTATCCAGCGGAAAAATGCGTTCGTATTCGTCTGCGATAATGTCGTATAAGTTCATGGAATGCCTCTGCCGCGTAGTATATGGACAGGCGGCTGTTACGTTTTTTAAGCGCTTTCTCGATTCCGCCTGACTGTGCCCGCAAATGTTTTGCGGCAATCGCGCGTAAAATACTGTTTTTACGGGTATAGGACAAGCGATTTGTACGGAGATTACAGACCGCTTACGGGACTCCGCCTGACTGCAAGCGCTTTGCGGTACCTGCAGGGGACTGTAATTTTTTAGGGAAGCGGCAGTGCGGCACGGACAAGAAGGCTGTAAAATTCGGTGAAAAATTCACCCGTCAATCCGCATTTTATGCTATTATCTGCCCATAAAACTATGCAAGGCAACAAACCTGTTATAAACACGGAAGTTTCTGAATAGTTTTAATCAGGAGAATTATATGGAATATGAACTGAAAATAAGCGTTACAAAAAACGATTTTGCGACGTTCGCGCGCGAGGCGATTCTGCGAAGAAAAATCGACAAAGTGTTCGGCAGCGCCATTTTGCTTATTTTGACCGTGCACACAGGCTCGGCAATTTACTTTCGGTCGCTGCCGGCAGAGCATGCGCTGAGTATTTTGCCGATGGCGCTGATTACTGCGTTTTATTTTGCCTATCTCTACCTCCTTATCCCGTTTATATATATGCGCGCTTACAAGTCCGACAAAATTGTGCAGGAAGAGCAGACAATGCGCCTAAAAGAAGACGGCATAGAACTTTCGACAGCACGGACGTACGCCCGCTTTACGCTTGAGGACTTTTACCGCATCGGTTTTGGAAAAAAAATAATTGCGGTTTACGTTTCGGCACAAAAAGCACTCCTCATCCCGCGCCATTGCTTTACGACGGCCGAAGAAGAAAAAGCCGTTACGGAGTTCATAAAGGCTCATTACATGAAGAATAACAAAACCAAACAATAACTTGACTGGAAACGTGCTGCGTTCGGCTTTTGCAGAGCGTTTTGCTTCCGATAGAGACAATCGGCGAGTGCGGCTGTTTTTTGAGCGGCGTTATCTGCTGTCCCGAACAACTTTACGAATGGGTTCTGCGGCTGCTTCAATTCGGAGTTGACGCAAACCAACAACGTAATTCGTAATGCTTAATTACGAATTACATCTTGCGCCCGTCCACTCCTCATTCTCCCTTCCACCCCGTGTACGAATCCGCCTCCAGCAGTCGCTTTGCATTCAAAATACGCTCTTTGGACGGAGAGTCTACGCCTTCAAGCGGATATTCCATGCCGAGTTGACGGTATTTTATAATTCCGAGCGTGTGATAGGGCAAAACATCAACGCGCTGCACGTTTTTGAGGGTGCGTATGTAGTCGCGCGTTTGAATAAGATAATCATCATTGTCGGTTATGCCGGGAATCAGCACGTGCCGAATCCACACAGGTTTGCCGGTATCTGAAAGCCAGCCAAGCATATCGATGATGTTTTTTCCGGTTTTGCCAGTCAACTTGACGTGTTCGTCTTCGTTGATATGTTTTATATCGACTAAAAGCAGGTCGGTAACAGCCATTAAGTCCTTGAACTTGGAAAACCACGGTTCGGCACGAGTAAAAGGCGAGCCTGCCGTATCGATGCAGGTGCTTACGCCCAGTTCTTTGGCTTTTGTAAACAATTCAAGTACAAAGTCAAGTTGTAAAAGCGGCTCGCCGCCTGAAACCGTAATGCCGCCGCCGTCTTTCCAGTACGGACGGTAGCGCAGCGCTTTGGCAAGCAGCTCGCCGCTTTCGATTTTTTTGCCGCGCGTTATGTCCCATGTGTCGGGATTGTGGCAAAACTTGCACCGGAGCGGACAGCCGGAAAGGAATATGATAAAGCGGACGCCCGGCCCGTCAACAGACCCGAACGATTCCGTCGAATGTATGTACCCTTCCATTATTATTCCTCACGTGTAAATAGACGCGCCCATCCCCGCCTCTTCATCTTTTGCAGACTCAAAAGTCTTTCCAGCCGCCCCGTATTCCCACAGGTTGACTGGACACGCCTTGCTTTTTGCCGCAAAGCGCTGCAAGCCGATAAAAAAACGCCGCTGCAAACCACAGAGGAGCGCAACGGCGGATTTATGCAATCTTAGCTAAATCATTTTTCCTACAGAGATGCATGGCAGGTGCGGCTGATAACGTCATCCTGCTGTTCTTTTGTAAGACTCAAGAATTTAACTGCATATCCGGAAACGCGGACGGTAAAGTTCGCATATTCGGGCTTTTCGGGGTGAGCCTGCGCGTCCTTGAGTTTTTCAACGCCGAAAACGTTGACGTTCAAGTGGTGCGCCCCCTGTTCAAAATAGCCGTCCATCACGGTAACGAGTTTGTTCGAGCGTTCGGTATCATCATGCCCCAGCGCACTCGGGTTAATCGTCTGCGTGTTGGAAATACCGTCAAGCGCGTACTCATACGGAACTTTTGCAACAGAGTTAAGCGAAGCAAGCAAGCCGCTTTTTTCTGCTCCGTAAGACGGGTTTGCGCCCGGTGCAAACGGCACTCCGGCTTTGCGTCCGTCAGGGAGCGCGCCGGTTGCCTTTCCGTACACGACGTTCGATGTAATCGTAAGAATAGATGTCGTCGGTTCGGCGTTGCGGTAAGTGTGGTGCTTTTTGATACGCGCAAGGAAGTCCTTCAAAAGCCAGATAGCAATTTCATCTGCGCGATCGTCATCATTACCGTAGTGCGGGAAGTCGCCTTCAATCTTAAAGTCGACTGCAAGCTTCGTTTGCGGGTCGCGGACAACCGTAACTTTCGCATATTTGATAGCGCATAAGGAATCGACAACATGGCTGAATCCCGCGATACCGGTTGCAAACGTGCGGCGGACATCCGTATCAATGAGCGCAAGTTCCGCAGCTTCGTAGTAATATTTGTCGTGCATATAGTGAATGACGTTCAGGGCGTTGACGTAAACGTCAGCAAGCCAATCCAAATACCAGTCGTAGTGCTTCATAACTTCATCGTAATCAAGCACATCTGACGTAATGGGCGCGTAGCACGGACCAATCTGCTCGCCTTTGACCAGCGCTTCGTCTACGCCGCCGTTGATGGCATACAAAAGCGCTTTTGCAAGGTTTGCGCGCGCACCGAAAAACTGCATTTCCTTTCCGGTTTCCGTCGCAGACACACAGCAGCAAATTGAATAGTCATCTCCCCAAATCGGGCGCATAACGTCGTCATTTTCATACTGAATGGAACTTGTTTTGACGGAGATGTACGCGGCGTATTCGCGGAAATTGTCCGGCAAACGCTTTGAATACAGCACGGTAAGATTCGGCTCCGGAGACGGTCCCATGTTTTCGAGCGTATGGAGGAAACGGAAGTCGTTTTTGGTTACGAGAGAGCGTCCGTCCTGTCCCAGCCCCGCAACTTCGAGCGTTGCCCAAATCGGGTCGCCGGAGAAAAGCTGGTTATACGCTTCGATACGCGCAAATTTCACCATGCGGAATTTCATAACAAGGTGGTCAACGAGTTCCTGAGCTTCGGACTCGGTGAGCGTACCGTTTTTCATGTCGCGCTCGATGTAGATATCGAGGAATGTTGAAATACGTCCGACCGACATCGCCGCGCCGTTCTGCGTTTTAATTGCGGCAAGATAGCCGAAATACAGCCACTGGAACGCTTCGCGCGCATTCTTCGCCGGCTTTGAAATGTCATAACCGTAAGAATTTGCGAGCACTTTCATTTTTTCAAGCGCACGAATCTGCTCGGAGACTTCTTCGCGGAGGCGGATAACGTCGTCAAGCATTGTGCCGTCGCCGACATTGTTCAAGTCCTGTTTTTTCTGTTCGATAAGAAAGTCAATTCCATAGAGCGCTACGCGGCGGTAGTCGCCGACAATGCGTCCGCGTCCGTACGTATCAGGAAGCCCCGTAACGATGTGCGCTTTACGCGCTTTGCGGATTTCGCTGTTATACGCATCGAACACCGCTTGATTGTGGGTTTTGTGGTATTCGGTAAAAATCTTGTGGAGTTCGGGATTGGGCTTGTAGCCATACTGCTCAAGCGCCTCCTCCGCCATTTTAATACCGCCATAAGGCATAAACGCTCTTTTAAGCGGCTTATCAGTCTGAAGTCCGACGACTTTTTCCAAATCTTTGTCATCTGTGATATAGCCGGGCTTGTGAGAATTGATGTCGGAGACGATGTCGGTATCCATATCGAGAACGCCGCCTTTTTTGCGCTCCTCCGCCTGCAATTCCTGAAGGCGTCCCCACAGTTTGTTTGTCGCCTCGGTGGGTTCTGCTAAAAATGCTTTATCGCCGTCATAGGCGGTATAGTTCGTCTGAATGAAGTCGCGGACATTCACTTCATCGCGCCACAAAATGCCGCCGTCGAAGCCTGCCCATTCTTTTCGTTGTGTCATAGACATTCACCTCAAAAAATATTTTGTACCGTATATAAAACCGCGCATGCGATTCATCATACATCTAAAAAAATTCATAAAAGACAACAAAAGCATGAATAAAAAATTATATGATGTTTTTATGTCTCTTAGCCCAAACTTGAGCGGAATATAGTAGATATGACACGAAAATTCAAGCGAATTAAGAAAGAAAAATAAAGATATGTTATAAATTTCATGGGGGACGGCGGGCGGTAAAAACGCCCTTTTGAACAACAGAATGCAGTTCCCGCCCGCTCAAGTTTATCTACCCTCCATAAGGAGTGCAGATAAACTCGCAGGAAAACGAAATTCGGCTGCGAGCGCTTATTTCGTGATTTACAGATTTAGCGGTGAGCCGCTCTATCTCCCCACCGCTCCGCCCCCCAAAAAAAACATCGCTTCTGAGTCGGAGTCATCGTTTTCACTCCCCTAAACACCGCATCCGAGCGAAAACGCAATCCACCTCGCAGCGAATGTCTATTCTTCCCCCTGTCTGCCGCATTATGAATTCCTACTTCCCCATTGAATTTCCCGCAGCGGAAAATAATTTTATTCGAGGGGCATTCTATCAAATAATTTGCAGAGTGTCATAAGAGGGTAAATGGCGGACAGAAAAAACGGGTGTTTGAAAGCCTTAACGGAGTTTGTACCGCACGGTTAGTACGCGGCTTGCAGATTTAACGGTGCCCCCGCCCATTACAAAAACTTTCCATTTTAATTGAAAATAGTTGAGATATAGGTATATAATTTACCTTATCGTGGCAGATAGTATTTTTATTTCGGACAATGATTTTTCACAGGTTGATATTAGTCAATTTTACGATATTGAACCCGGCAAGTCGGCAGCGGCGGATCCGGGAATTATCGTTCTTACGCCGCACGAGCGGGCTCTATATGAAGAACTCATGCCTCTCGTGCGCGAAAAAGATCCCAGCAGGGCGGAAATTCTCGACGACAGAATGCGCGATTTAAAAATGCTCGCCGACGCACTCATCAAGTTTCCCTCCCTTTTGGAGCGGCACGACTTAACCGGCGGTATCCGTACCCCGCAGCTTCTCATCAACTCCCTCGTAAAGCACCAGCTAAAAGGCGATACGACGCTGCATCTGCCGTCAAAAGCAATACTCGGCAAAGGCTACGTTGTCGCTAAAATTCATACGTTTTCTTCAATGCACAAATTAAGCACAAGTCTCGGAGCCCCGGATGCACTGACGAACGCCTTGCAGCTTGAGACAATCACGATGATGTTTACACTGATGGCAGAAGACGTGTACTTGAACCTCATCAACGACGATTCTCAGCCGATGGAATTTCGCAAACAATGGGCGCTTTCGCTTCTTCTGTTGTGGGAGTATCGTAATGACCAAGCGATAACGATTGTTGCTCCTGTCCTCCAAAACGTGTGGACTGCCAGACGGAAGCTCGCGCCCGCATTCGGCACGATGATGGGAACAAGCGAACTTCTTTTAATATCGATTCAGATGGACGAACAGTGGATAAACTTTGTAAAAATGCGTATGGGAGACTCAAAAGTCGCTCTTGCAATGGAAGAATTTTTATTCGGGATTTCCTATGAACAACTGCAGCGCCTGCGTTCGGTGCTCAAAGATAAGGGAATTCCTGCAATCGGGCGTGATGAAGTCTCTGACTTCCTTGGAGAGCACGTAAAAACCGACGCGGGACTCGATTACCGCGATTTTTATTCGATGTATGCTGCCCGCCGCGATAATGCCCGTGCGCGCCGCCGTATGCATCTGGAAGGTCCGCATAAAACGCTTGAAGATTATTTCATTCAATTTATAACAGAACAAAACGCGGAGAAGCAAAGCAATGACACTTTCGCAAAATAAAGAATTGAAACCCGCCGGAAAAATTCCTATCCGGTTTGGAGAAAAACTCCGCCGCGTTCGTGAGCACAAGGGCTACACGCTCAAAACAGTCGCAAAGGCTGCCGGCGTAAGCGAAAGTCTCGTTTCCCAAATTGAGCGCAATCACGTCTCGCCGGCAATCGATACTTTGTTGGCACTTGCCGAAGTGCTCGACATCAATCTGGAATTTTTATTCGATGAATACCGCAGAAAACGTCCCGTTCACATCATCAGAAAGGACGAACGCCCTGTCATTCACGAAGATTCCATCACTTACGAGCAAATTTTGCGGCCTGAAGGGTACGATGACTCAAAAGCCGTCGAGTCCTACATTATAAAAATCCCTGCGCACGCGCATACGCATCGCGGCTATTACGGTCATTTGGGGCATGAATTCGGCATTATCATCAAGGGGACGGCGCTCCTCACATACGAAAATAAAGAATATGTCTTAAACGAAGGCGACAGCATTTCTTTTCCGTCGAGTTGTCCGCACGTTTTAGAAAATCCGGGCGATACGGAATTAGAAGCGATTTGGGGCGTTACGCCGCCGCAGCGCTTTACGGAGAAATAAAAATGAAAAAAGTACTGTTTGTCTGTCACGGAAATATTTGCCGTTCACCGATGGCGGAATTCATGTTTAAGAAGATGGTAAAAGATGCAGGAGTGGCAGCGGACTTTTTAATTGACTCTGCTGCAGTCAGCACGGAAGAAATCGGACACGATATGTATCCGCCGGCGCAAAAGAAACTTTTGGAAAAAGGCGTGCCCTTTGAGGCGCGGCGCGCTCGGCAGATTACTGCCGCCGATTACGAAAAATTTGACGTTATCTGCGCAATGGACGTAAAAAATCTCTATTATATGCAGCGCGTGTGGCATAAAGACCCGCAGAATAAAGTGCGGCTTCTTTTAAGTGCGGCGGGTAAAGACACAGACATTGCAGACCCGTGGTATACCGGCGATTTTGAAAAAACGTGGCTCGACTTACAAGAAGGGCTTTCTGCGCTTTTAAAATTGCTTTTACGCTGATGTTTACGCTGAAAACCGCTTCCCTCACTGACATTGACGACATTCTGCGCGTTGAAAAAGAAAGTTTTGCGCCGGAGATTCAAGAAAGCCGCGAAACGTTTTTACAGCGGCTCGCCGTCTTTCCCGACGGCTTTATCGTTTTTGAGCATGAAAAAACTAAAGCGGGCTATCTGTGTTCGGAATTGTGGGACGGCATTCCCGCCGGAACGGAAAAGTTTTCCGTCGGACACGACATACGCACCTCCCACTGTCAGAGCGGCTCCGTGCTCTACATTTCGTCTTTTGCACTCTTGCAAGAGTTCCGCGGCAAGGGATACGGTTCTCGTCTTTTTTGCGCGGCAGTGCGTCGTCTCGTACAAAAGTTGACTGTTAAAACCCTCGTTCTTATGGTCAATGAGAACTGGAAAAATGCACGCTTCATTTACGAAAAGGCAGGATTTCAAACTTACGCGGTTTTTGACGAGGCGTTTCCGAAAGGCGGCGGCGTTTTTGAGCGCGGGCTGCTTATGAAAGCGGATGTCCGCACTATAGCGGCGGCGTGGTAAACAAGAGCGGACGGAATCGTTTGCAGTCAACAGGCCTGCCGCAGAAAAGAATGTTTCAGCGCAGTAAAACTAACTGCAGGACGTTGTATAAAAAATGCGCGGCAGTGTTTGTCCAGAGCGCAGAGGTTTTGACATAGCACCGCCGAAGAAAAAAATGCGCTGCCAGAGCGTTGAGTGCGCCCGGAATGCCGAGATAGCGGTGGGAGAGCGCAAAGCAGAGGGCGACGACAATCTCTATTGCGGCGGAAAGCGGTGCGGGGACGGACAAGGCAGTTCCGCCTTTAGTAAAACTGCGGGCGCAGGCTGCAATATTTTTTGCGCCGTCCGGTAAAAAGACGCGGAAAATCGCTTCTTCAAAAAAAGCCGAACAGGCAAATCCAATGAGGCAAAAGACAAAGGCTGTAGGCGTTTCAGGAAAAATCTGCGGACGGACTGGACTGTCTCCTGCAAAAAAAACGATAAGCTGCATGAGCGCTGATGTAACGCACAATGCGCCGAATGCAGTCCACATAGCCGCGCTGTCCCTAACAAACTGCATTTTTGTATAAGGGCGCACAAGCAATTTTCCTTTGCGGTGCAAAAGTCCTGCGGCAAAAAATGCATACAACATCTGCGTGTACGGAAATCTCCACGAAAAATCGTGCGCGCCTGTAAAAAAAAGCGGCGGCAGGACGAAAAAAATCAAAACTACCGAAAAAATTGCTGTTTCAATGAAAAAAGAATGTAATTTCATGTCCGATATGCTATGATTAAAACGAAAGGCGGCTCGTACTCCGAATCCGCCTTGCCAATATTATATAAATGCGGAGTTTTTTGTATATATGTATATTACGGCAGCGTTTTTCATTTTAGTGCCGGTAACGGTGGGACTTATCATAAAATTCAATTCGAATTTGAGAAAAAAAATACGTTTTTTTGCAGGGGGACTGGAACAAGGCTTTCATCCTGCCGAACTATCAATGCTCTGGAAAGCCGCGGCTGCTTCCGACTTGGAAGAACCGGCTGCAATTTACTGGTATGTTCCGGTGCTGCTTAAATGTATTGCTCGTGTCAAAACATTATCGGAGGGACGAGGGGCGCTTAATTCCGCAGAAAGTCAGCGGCTGCTTTCAAAATTGTACGCATTCCGCACCAAACTTGAAAAACTCAAAGATGAAAAACGCGGTATCGAGTCAACCCATCCTTTATCCGCAAATCAAAAACTGCGCGTCATTCTGCCGGGAAAGGGCGTTTTTTCTTCGGTAATTGTCAATAACGCGCGCGAATTGATTATAAAACGTCCCGTTCAAGACGGCGTTATGACGGTTGACGGCAAAGACTGGGTCGGAAAAACGATAAACGTGTATTTACGACGCAAAGAAGATGCGCTGTATACGTTTACGACGACCGTTAAGAAAAGCGGCGTTTTTTTAGGAAAACCGGTACTGTTTCTTGAGCATTCGATGCATTTAACTCGGACGCAAAAACGCAGCGCAGTGCGGGCAAAGTGCAAGATTTTTGCGGACTTGTACATATTAAAAGAAGAAAATATTGATTACAGCGCTGTCGAAATGAATCCGGGCTATAAATGTCTCATCGAAGACATTTCCGAAAACGGCGCGCTCATTAAAATAGGCGGAAAGGGACTGCCGAAAATTCATCTCCGTCTGCAATTCCAACTGGACGGCAAATTGATTGTCATGTTCGGCATTATTCACACGGTTGAATTCGATTCTGAAGCAAATCAATCCAAACTGCATTTTGAATGTCTTCACATTGAACCTGTTATGAAAAATATTATTTTAAGTTATGTCTACAACATTCTTTCCGAAAACGAAAAAGAAGTTTTTGAAGCAATCACTCTGACGGACTCCGACAAGGCGGAAAAAGATGTGTCCGTTTCTGCGGAGGGCGATGAAATAAAAGAAGATGAAACGCATGATATTTTTTATATCCCAAAGGAGATTGGCACGCATGACCTTCCGTAAAAAAAGCGCGGCGGTATTTTTTGCCGTATTTATCGTGTGGGGGGCGTATTCTCAATCGCCCGTATCGCAAAACAAAAGGAATTTTATACGCGGCAGCATTGCCGATAAAACTTCTGCGGTGGTAAAAGCGTCCGGCGAAGAAAAAACGGAACTTTCGCTTGCCGCGATGGATTTTGCGCTCGCTTACAAGAGTGCGCTCGGAGACGACCGCGAACTTTCCGCGCTTGCCGTTGCGGGCGTTCTGTCTCTGCCGGCTGATTACGCGCAAACAACGGACGCGGCGGATAAAGAGCGCCTTGCAGACACGTTTTTTCAGTTGTATACGCAGTATTCCGACGACACGGTAAAAATCGCCGTGCTGGATAAACTTACAAAACTGAAACTTACCAATGCAAAACTTGCCGCCGCACTCAACCGCTCTATAAAATCGGCGGCACAGTCTGAAAAACCAGCGTTGACAAAAGCCGCCGTAAGTGCGCTCGGCGTTATCGGCGACAGCAGTTCGTTTTTTATTCTGCTTGACTTTGCCTCTCGTTCTGACTGGAAAAATTATTCTGCCGAACTAAACGCTTCTCTTGCAAGTCTTTCTGAAAAGTCTCTCCCTGACCTTATTGTAAAAATTCAAAGTGAGAATGCAGACGAGTGCAAAAGTATTTTTAACGTCATCATGCAAAACGATAAATTTTCCTCTGTTTATAAAGCGGAAGTTGCCGAAAACGTCCTTTTGCGCGCGATATATATTGCAGAGAACTCCGGCGGCGCAGATAAGACGCTTGTCGATTTGCAGCGCGCTTCATTTAAAATTTTGTCGGAATTAAAATGGACGCGGGGAGCAAAGACTGCCTTGTCTTTTTTTGACGCGGCAAAACAGGAATACGAATCGAATGCGCTTGACGAGGCGGGCTTTGCTGCAGTCATCACAGGAATGACGGACGTTGCCCCGATTGAAAGCGCAGCAAGTCTTTCGGCGTATTTGCAAAAAATGAACCGCGAGATGGAAAATACAAAGCGCGAGTCTACGGAGCCGGTTGTTCTTGCAATTATCAATGCGCTCGGAACTATCGGCGATAAGTCCGCTTTCGACCCGCTGCTTGCGGTTATAAACAATTATAATTATTCGGAAACGGTTGTCGCTGCCGCGCGCGCGGCTTTAGCGAAACTCAAATGGTAGGTGCAAGACTCAAACTTTTTTTCAAACGCGATTTTTCGTACAATCCCCTCATCGGCGCGGCGGTTTTGTTTTCCGTGCTTGTCTATGGGGGACTTTTAAAACTTCCTGCAAAAGATGAATTCAAATGTCTCTTGCTTCCTGCGCATATTATCCGATTGACGGGAACGCAGCGCTCGAATGCAGTAAAAAACGGTTCCGTTTATACTGCACGGTTCTTGCCGTCTTTTGCAGAATCCTTCGACGGCGCCGTTTCCGGATGTGCGGGGACGGTAAAAATCGTCCTTCCGGCTGCTTTTGTCGAAGCGTATTTTCCGGGAAAACTGTATTCCGCTGCAAAAAACGGCGCTGTCGTTTCTGAAAACGGCGCGCGTCTTGAACTTTCCGGTTCGTTTTCCAAAGACGGCGCAGCGTTTTTTGTAAAAAATGCGAGACCGCTTGAGTGGACAGGCGGATTTTTCGGCAGAATCCTGCGCTTTCGCGCCGTCTGTCGTATGCAGTTCCGCCGCATGATGTACGCGTGGGGAGAGGCAGGCGGCTTCGTTTTAGCGCTTCTTTCCGGTATGCGCGAATACACGGACCAAACGCTTGGTGCAGGCTTTCGGAACGCAGGGCTTTCACATATCCTTGCGCTTTCAGGAATGCACTTGTCGCTTTTTTCAGGAGCGGCTTTGTTTGCGGGCACGAGGATTTTTGGACGGCGTGCAGCATTGGGCTTTCAACTGTGCGCGGTGTTCGCCTTTACGTGGTTTGCAGGCGCCTCTCCTTCTCTTTTCCGCGCTTTATTAAGTATGCTGCTTGCAGTTTTTATCCGCGGCTCAGGACTTAGGAGGGCAAAACCGCTTCCGCTTCTTGCACTTACGTTTTTGCTTCATTCTGCGGTTTTTCCTTCACACGTTCTTCTGCCTGCATTTACGCTTTCTTACGGCGCGATTACTGGTATTTTACTCTTTGGCGAGGCGATTTCTGCGCTGTTTGCAAAAGTTATGCCGCCGTTTTCCGCTTCTGCGCTCGGATTAAGCGCCGGAGCACATATCATTACGGCTCCGATAACGGCGCACATATTCGGCGCCGTCTATCCAATCGGGATTTTAGCCTCCGCGCTTATCTCTCCGGCAGTTACCGTTTTTATCTATTCGGGACTTGCGTGCATTGCGCTCTGTCTTGCCTTTCCATTTTTCGTTCCTCTTGCAGCGCGCCTCATGCAGTTTGAGTATGCAGTTATTAGACGCGCAGTGCTGTTTTTTGCGCAGTTTCCGCACGTGGAAGTATAGCGGGCGGCACCTTCGGTCAAGCCTGTCAAACAATATGCTTGCCGCACGTTTTCCTGGCTGCTTGTAAGTTTTTTGTAAAGAAAACTGGTACAGAGGCGACGAATAGTTATTACGTGGTTTTCAGATAGAACGGTGCGCCGCTTACCCACGTTTTGCACGAGGGCAAAAACGTGTAGTAAAAGGTATTCCCTTTTGCCGTACGCTCTTCCTTTAGTCCTTTCGATAAAAATCTACGATAGACCTGCCGTATACTCGACGGTCGACAAGCGTAAGCGCTCCTATCCGGTCGGGCATGGGGTCTTCGGAGGGGCGGTGGACTAAAACGGTGCCGCCGTCGGCAAGGATATTTCTTGAGCAGGATTTGCTTACGAGTTGTTCGCGGAACTTGTACGGGAACGGCGGGTCGAAAAAGATGTAGTCAAACGTGCGGCTGCAGCGTTTTATAAAATATTCTACGGGCATAAAGTGGCAGCGGATTTTAATTCCGAGTTCTTTTTCCGTTATGGCGGCGTTTTCAAGGATTGTACCGGCTTTAAGCCGGTCTTTTTCGCATAATTCGACATCTGAACAACCGCGTGAAACGGCTTCGATTGCAATAGTGCCGGAGCCGCTGAATAAATCCAGCCACGATTTTCCATCAAGGGTGCCGAGCACGGCAAAAACCGACTCTCGCATTCTGTCCATCGCAGGGCGTATTATCCCGTCGGGGCATTTTATGATTCGTCCTTTTAATTTTCCGCCGGTAATTCTCATAGCGTCTCCAAAGGTTTCGACTGCCGCGCTATCGGGCGTTCAGCGACCAATAAATATCGTCATGCTCAAGACGGGGATTATGCGCCGCATAATCAAACGCGCTTTTTCCGTCAGCATTGCGGATTGCAGTCTCTGCGCCGTTATCAAGGAGGACTTTTATGATACACGTTGACGAGCCGAACTCCGCCGCATACATGAGCGGCGTTTTGCCTTCGTAAAATCTGTTTAAAGGAACGCCGCGCTCGATAAAGGCTGCGATTTTTGCCGCTTCTGCCGCGTGATTTTTCTGCGGAGCACTTAACGTCAACACGAACGCTTTGAAAATCTCGTTTGCGCCTGCCGGATAGAAAGCAAGCAAGGTTTTCAGCACGTCGGGATTGGCGTTATAGCACGCTGCCAACTGCAATGCGCTCAGTCCGAATGCATTTGCGCCCAGCACCGCCGCTCCATTTTTTATCAGAATGTTGACTGCCTCAAGGCTGTTTTGATAGCGCGCCGCATACATAAGCGCCGTCCAGCCGTCGGTATCGCGCGCATTCACGTCCGCGCCGGATTGAATGAGCAAACGCATTTCCCAATCGTTGCCGGCCTGTACGGCTTTCATAAGCGCCGTTCTGCCGTTTTTGTCCCGTTTGTCAGGATTTTTGACAAGGCGAGGCGCAGTTTCGTCCTCCGCGTCGGGAGCGTCAGGCGTTTGTGCCGGCAGGTAGTCGAAAAGATACGTCTTTTTGTATTTGGCGACGCTCTCGCCTTCCGTCGGCGGAACAAGCGGTTTCAAAGGAGCGGGGGGCGGAGAGATTTCTTCCTCTTTACTCGCCGTTTCTTCTGCAGGGGGCGCAGGGGGACTGGAGGCGGCGTCAGTTTCCGGCGCAGCGTCTGTTGCAGCAGGCAGTAATACAGTGTCTTCCGTTTTTTTTGCAGTTTGACTGCTTTCGCCGCTTTCCGCCGCGTTATTCAAGTCTTTTTCAGTCAAATACACGCTTATAATATCGAATGCAGCCCGCTCAGGATTTTTGCGCGCATAGTCCAATGCCGACAGTCCTTTTTTGTCTTTTTTTAAAAGCTGCTTTCGCACAGCCTTTTGTGAGCCGGAACGTTCTGCGACAAGAATGATGACGCTGCGCTCGGAAGAAAAGGCGCAGGCGTATGTTAATGCCGTCTGCCCATATTTGTTTTTGTACGAAAGTTTGACACCGGAGTCGATAAGTGCCCGAACGACGACCTCAGGTCTGTCCCAGCGCAGAGCCGCCATCACAAGACTGTCTTTTGCCTCTCCGAGCGCGGCTTTTTTCATCTTTTTATCTGCGTGCATTGCGTTCACTATCGCGTCGGCGTCCCCGTTTTGAATCAACTCTTCGTATTCGTGCGCGCCTGCCGCAGACACTGCAAGAGCGAGCGCACACAGCGCCGCCGCTTTTTTTACCTTCTTGAATAAAAACATACGCTATTATATCGGCAAAAATGTGCCTCAAGCCGAATGTTTTAAGGAATTGGGTTTGGCGGGCGGGAAAAAAGGAGTTTGAATGGGTTTAACGCAGTTCCCGCCTGCCCATATTTGTTTGGAGCAGACGTGCATAAAATGGATTTGGAAGACACCTTTTCGCGGTATCAATATGCGTTTTTGTGGTAAAAATACGCGGCGGACGGAGCGGGTGCGGCACTTCCGTTTGATGACGGAGAGCCGATTACGGACGTACATTCCGCCTGCGCCCGATTGAAGCGGAAAGGGCTGAAAGCCGTTGGAGCGGAAAGCGGATTACGAACATCGGCTGCGCCCTTCTCCAAAATTGAAATATCGACACCATTATCCCTCATCTTTCCGATAGAAGACGTGCAGCAGGCGTGAAATCTGTTCCCCCGTACACAGAATAAATATACATTTTCTAAATAAAAAAGTCCTTTAATTGCAGGTGCATGGCTGCGGCGATACGGCTGAGCGTTTCGAGAGAGGGGACGGTGCGCTTTGTTTCTATATAAAAGAGATGACTACGGGCAATGCCGGATTCGGCGGAAAGCCGGACAATCGACATATCTTTTTCAATGCGGAATTTTTTTATTTTATCGATTACGGCTTCTACATCTTTGGTCATTTAAGGTTTTGGGACGTATCGCACGGAAATCGGACTTACAAAACCTCCCGTGTTCGTCGGTTGCTCTGGATTTAGAGTAGTTGTATAATCGAAAAGGTAAAACTCTAAATATAGAGCATGATAAACAAATGAAAAGGCAGATTGTTAAGGAGGACTTATGATGAAAAAGCGATTTTCACTAAAGAACAAGTTGATTTTGATTTTCGGCGCGCTTATCGCGCTTGCGTCGTCAATCGAGGGATTATTTGCAGTCCGCGTCGCCAGAAAGGCTGTAACAGAAAAAGTTGAAGGGCATTTGACTGGAAAAGCGCAGGATACCGCGGAGATAATCGACGGACGCATTGCCGCGTTTTTTGAGTTTTTGGACGGAATTGCGCGGATGCCGCAAATCAGAAACGCTGCCGTTCCCGCCGTCGAAAAAATGCAGTTGCTTCACAATGAGGCAAGTTTCAATTCCTCCATTCGGGAATTGTACATCACCGACATGAACGGACTGGTTCATAATTTAGATGGAACACTCATTTCCTATAACACTGCCGAATGGTTTAAGACAAGTATCAGCGGCAAAGACAGCGTAACCGAACCATACATCGACAAAACAATCGGCAATATTCTTGTGGCAACCTGTTCAGTCCCCGTGTATGACGATAACCAACGAATCATCGGCGTTTTGGGCGCTGATATTCCCGGTCTGTGGTTCTCAGAGCAGATAAAAGACATCGTGGTCGGAAAAACGGGTTATTGTTTTATGATTGGCACAACGGGAACAAATGTCGCGCATAAAAACAATAGTTTGGTAGAGCAATTGTCAAATGTCATAGAAAAAGCAAAGTCTGATAAAACACTGCAAACAACCGCAGACTTTGAAAAGATGGCAATGGCAAGCGCTCAAGCTTCCGTTGGTTTTTATGACTATAAAGGCAGTCGAAAAATAGCGTCATATGCACATCCCAAAACAACCGGCTGGACGGTTATCATTTCTGCCCCGATGGACGAATTTTTAGGCACAGTCAATGCGCTGCGCGCTTCTATGTTCATCATTGGCGGCGTTATCCTCATGCTTGCCGTTGTTGTCGTCTTTCTCGTAGCGCAGGCAATGATAAAGCCCATTCAAACGACGGTTACAGCCCTGCACAACATCGCTCAAGGCGAAGGCGACTTGACGGTGCGTCTCCCTATAAGCGGTAATGACGAAATAACGGACTTATCAGAATACTTCAACGAAACAATTGCAAAAATTGGCTCGTCAATACGCGCAGTCGGTGCAAACAGCAAGGTCATGGAAGAAATAGGCGATTCGCTATCCAGCGACATGACGGAAACGGCGAGCGCGATAAATGAGATTTCTTCAAATATTGACGGCGTAAAACAGCAGGCGCTGACTCAAGCGGCGAGCGTTACAGAAACATCGAGCACCGTCGAAGAAATTATCCGCACCATCGAAACCTTGAACGGAAGCATAGAAACGCAGTCCGCGAGCGTCGTGCAGTCTTCGGCGGCGGTCGAAGAGATGGTCGCAAATATCGCCTCGATTACCAATTCGCTTGAAAAAAGCGATACCATGGTCAAAAATCTTGCCGCCGCCACATCGGAGGGTAAAGCGACATTGCTCACGTCGAACACCGTAACGCAAAAAATCGCCGACGAGTCCGGCGGCTTAATTGAAGCGTCGAGCGTCATTCAAAATATCGCCTCGC
>CAUTOZ010000001.1:0-59090 GCA_963539635.1 uncultured Treponema sp. | reverse complement strand
TCATGCCTAAAACAGCCGTTTTCATGGGGTAGAATTACGCATTACAAATTCCTAACCGCCAAGTACCTCCCCCTCCCTTATAAAAAATACTTTCTCCCCGTCGGATAGACGCCTTTTTTCAATATGGCGTTTACTTGGGCAAGCAGGGCGGCTCGGTCGTCAGGGAGCGTACCGCGGAGCATGAGAAAGTTTGAAGCGTGGTTTGAACGGAAGATGACGGGCGCGCGCATTTCGGAGGGGCTGATGTTTTCCAAAATAATTTTTAGTTCTCTGACGATTTCTTCCAGTCCAACAGGAGTAAATGCGCCCTCCGCCGCAAGTTTTGACAAATAACTGCCCTCTTCGAGTTGGAGCGTCAAAAGTCCCGCATACGACAAACTCATCTGCGAAATGATTTCGCCGGTTTTTGCAGCGTGCTGTGTGTTGTCGCGCTCTTTACCGTTGAGACCGAGTATAAATGTCGCTGATAATTCCATACCGACAGCGCGGACTTTGTGTGAAAGTTCGATAATTTCGTGTGCAGTCGTTCCTTTTTTGATGAATTTCAGCGTTTCATCGTCGCCGCTCTCAACGCCGAGGTACAAAAGTTTTAGTCCCTTGGAGGCGAGCAATTGCAGTTCTTCTGGAGACTTATCGCGGATATTCAAGTACGTGGCATAGCAGGACACGCGCTTCGTCTGCGGCAGAAATTCGGCAACGGCATCAAGCACGGAGACTAAAAAGTCAGTGGGAGCGGTAAGCGCGTCTCCGTCTGCCAAAAAGACTTTATCGACATGGCGGTATTCAGCAGCAAATTGCCGAAGTTCCGAACGTATCGTTTCAATCGGTTTGATACGAAACTTTTTTGCAGCGTACATGGCGCAAAAGGCGCAGTGATTGTACGAGCAGCCGAGCGTAACCTGCACGATTATTGAATACGCTTCGCTCGGCGGGCGGTAAAGCGGATAGTCATAAGGGTCAAAATACATACGCAATCCTCACAAAATGACTGGAATATACCGTCCGTGCGGCACGGCGGCGTTTCTCTGTCCCCAGTATAGTAAAAATACAACGAATGAAAAGGAACTTTTCCGAAAGAAAAGCGGCTTTAGGCATTTATACAGGCTTTTCTCCGGTTCGGGAAGTTTCATTTCAGGAACCACTTTTTTTGCTGCACAAAAATCCGTTTGCAAAGGGGAAGTGCGGGGAAATACTCCCCGTCCCTGTAATTGCAACTCCTCCGTTGAGCCGGTATACTTCCCATATGAAACACACGCATATTCTTTCGTTTTTTTTCTTTACGGCGGCATTTTCTATGTTTGCAGAAGCGCTTCCGTTCGATAGTACGCTTTCGGAGCAGGATCGCTCCGACTTAAACGCGGGTAAAATCGTTGTGCGGACGATTGACAAATATAAAAATATGTCGGTACAAAGCGCCAATGCGGGGGTAGAAAAACTGCGGGCGGAAATCAAAGACTTGAATCCCAATTATCTTGCCGAAGTCATTCAGATAAAGCCATATAAGGGAAATGAAGACTTAATGCAAAAATTCCGGACTGCGCTTGAGGACATTCCCGACTACGCAGGAATTCAATATTGGTCAGTGCAGCATGAGCGTTTTTACGATTTGTATTCCACTGCAACAGTCGTCGGCAAAGTCCAGCACGATGAAAACACGGTACAATATAATGCCGACCTTGAAATGGAGCCGTTCGGCATTATTCATACGCCCATTATAATAGAAGAAACTGCGGATTATTTGTTGTCGTATTCAACAAATAACAATACGCTCAAATTTGACGGCAAATACAACTGTGTTGGTAAACGCAATATGAAGTCCGCAGCCGTGCTGTTTCGGGACGGCGATAACTGGATTTTATATGGAGTCGGAGGCGCAAAGGCCTTCAAAATTCCAATGTTAGAAAAACGGGTGGCAACGTCTCTCGTCAATAGAATTAAAACCTTTTACAACTTCATTTACGAAAAACTCTAACGAGTGCGGGCTGGCAGCAAACGGCAGAAAAGAACATGCAGGACTGTTCGGCAAGAACGCATATCAGTCTGCCGCCGCACTCCGCGCTCTCTTTTAACCTGCAATACCGCTCGTCCTTTCCCTTCCCGCACAGCCGCAGTGCCTACACCCGCCCCGCGCTCTCTCCTCTGGACTTCGTGATACTCCATGCAGAGGCGGCATTTTTCCGGCCGCTTTTGACAAACGACTTTGAAGGCACTATGCCGTCGCTTTTCGCTGCTGTGTTGACGTCCGCCCCGCTCCATTTTCCAGCGGCAGCAGCCTCTTCTGCCGCTTGTTTGAGCTTCTCGCTTGTCCAGTCATCTGCTGCTTCCGGCGCATACAAGAACGCATCCAAAATTCGCTTATCGCGCGCATTGCGGAGCAAAATAACGTCAGCCTCTTTTGCCATGCAGCTTTTTTTGCCCGCATTCCATAAGTCCCGCGCCCTGTCCGACGAATACCAATGCGTTTTGGAAAGATTTATCGCGTCCCCCGTCTCATCTTTAGCGCCTTCTTCATCTGCATTCGTCAAATGAACAACAATGATGTCTTTTCGTTTGACTTTGATCGCGGGGAATGTATAGATTGCCGCATTTTTATCCGCACTAAAAAGCTCGAGACCAGCAAGATTGCCGTCAGAACGGACGAGCACTTCGATAAATTCCTCTTTTGGGTACGGCACGGACTTATCTTTTGCCGTTCCCTTGCGGTTGTGGACTTCGGTGATTTCAAGTTCAGGAATTTCGTAATTCAAGCCCTCAAGCGGAAGGGAAAACGTCAAACTGTTGCCCGCATCGTCTTCTGCAATCCCGCGCAAATGATATTTTTTACCCGCCGCAAAAGCGCCGTCGAACTGTATGTCTACAAAATACAAAGCAGGATTTCCGGCAGACGGTTCAAAAAAATATTCAATTCCGCAGACTGCAAGTTCAGGCTCAAGCGCAGTGTCTTTTAGCAGCACTTTTTTTGTAAACACAATGCGCGCGCCGTTTTTTTCCGTAACGCGGAAATCAGTAATCGCCGGAGGAGGCGCGTCTGAGCGAATGAGTTTTATGCCTTCGTTTGTCATTCGGCACGAAAAAGGAATAAAACCCGCCGACGCAAGAGCCGTAAGCGCCGCCGTTTGAATCATTTTTCCCAGTCCCTTGTTGAGTTTTTGTAAGATACAGTCCATATCCGCCTCGGTTTGTAAAATATCATAGGATTGGCGTTGGCAATCCCGCTGATAATTCGCACCAAACCGGCCAAAAAAGGCAACAAACATAAAAAAACGCCTAAAAGATTTTTCAGGCGGCTTGAGTTGTTTAAACCGCGGGGAGAAGCAGAGTTGATTCAAAATGTACCGCTTAGAACTGGTTTCGTTGACGGAACAGCGCAGTATTGGAAAAAACTTTTATCATTCGACATGTGAGTGCAGCCGGAGTTCGTAAGCGGCTGTCCGCTCCAAACGCGGGCAAATTGAATGGATTTTTCAGCGCCAAGTGCGTTTTATTTTGTCTGCCCGCCTACAGCACCGATTTTAAAAATTGCCGGAGCCGCTCTGTCTCAGGGGTTTGGAAAATTTTTTCAGGCCTGCCCTCTTCCATGATAACGCCCTTTTCCATAAAAACGACGCGGTCTGCAACTTCGCGCGCAAAGCCCATTTCGTGCGTTACGACAAGCATTGTCATGCCGGAGTCCGCAAGCGTTTTCATAACGCTTAAAACTTCTCCGACCAGCTCAGGGTCAAGCGCACTTGTCGGCTCGTCAAAAAGCATAATGCGCGGATTCATCGCAAGCGCACGCGCAATCGCAACACGCTGCTGCTGGCCGCCGGAAAGTTTGTTTGGATATTCGTTTACTTTATCGCCGAGCCCGACACGCTCCAAAAGTTCAATTCCTGTCTGACGCGCCGCCGCTTCCGCCGTCCCCAAAACATTGACGGGCGCAATCATGACGTTTTCGAGTACCGTTTTGTGAGGAAACAGATTAAACCGCTGAAAGACCATGCCTACGCTCAAAAGAATTGCACGCTGTTCCTTTGAATGCAAGTGCAGTTTTTTTACGCCGCCGGCATACTGCGTCAAGAGGCGGTTTTCGATATAAATGCTGCCGTCTGTAATCGGCTCAAGAAGATTTATCGCGCGTAAAAATGTTGACTTTCCCGCCCCGCTCGGTCCGATTATGCACACAACTTCCTTTTCCGCTACTTCAAGCGATACGCCTTTAAGCACATTCAGCGAACCGAATGAGGCGCTCACATTTTCCGTCTTAATCATGCACATAATTCCTCCCATGCGGCAAAAAAATTGTCCGCCGCTTTCCCGTCATTTTGAATAAAAACCGCAGCCTGAGGGACTGCAAAAACCGCACGTTCCCCGTGCAAACCAGCATCCCCCCCCCCCTTTCTCAAGCGTTGCCGCGCCGCCAATACATCCCAATCTCCGTTTTCGACGCTTTGCAATAGCAATCTGCGGAGGGCGGCACCTTCGTTTTATCGTTCAAACGCCATAGCAATCGCCCGCCCCGCCCTATTCATAGACGGAATGCCGCTTTTCCAGAACGTGGAAGACGAGCGTAAATATTGCCGTGATAACAAGATAAAGCACCATCGCCGGAATGTAGACGAGGGAAGACGCCGTTGAAGACTGAATGCTTCGTGTAACTTTTGTGATGTCGGCAAGGGCAATAAGCGAAACAAGCGATGCGTCCTTGAGCATCATAATAAACTCGTTTCCGACCGGCGGTATCAAGCGGCGGACAGACTGCGGCAGAATAATAAGGCGCATCGTCTGAAAATAATTCATGCCGAGCACCTTCGCCGCCTCAAACTGTCCCTTATCTATCGACTGAATCGCCGCACGGATAATTTCAGAGCAGTATGCGCCGCTGTTGAGCGCAAAAGCAATAAAGGCAGCAAAAAACTGATTGTTTATCGTCAGCGCACGGTTTATTTCGGGAAGACCGTAATACACAAAGTATAACTGCATTAAAAGCGGCGTTCCGCGAAAGAAAAACACATACGCATTGCAAATCATGCGCACAATCTTATGCTTTTTGGACATTGTGCCGAGCGCGATAAAAATACTTATGACAAGCCCCGCCATGACGGAGCACAGTGTCAATAAAATTGTAATGCGCGCACCGGCCAACAACTGCGGTATCCAGCCCGCCATTTTAAGCAGCGTTTCCATCATTGAATGCCCAAAACTCCGCTACTGCGCGTCTTGTACCGAGTCGGAAAAATCAAACCCGAAGGCATCCATGTACAGCTTTTTCAGCGTCCCGTCAGCTTTCATTGCATCAAGCGCACTATTTACCTTTTCAAGAAGAAGCACATTATCTTTTTTCATGCAAATTCCCATATATTCATCGGATTCCCCCTGCCACGCGAGTTTGTATTCGGTATTCGTTTTGGCAAGATAGTCGGCAGCAACCAAATAATCGCTGACCACTGCATCGACACGCTTGAATTTCAAATCGTCGAACGCATTAAAAGCCTTGTCGTATTCGGAGTGAATGTGCGTAATCCCCTGCTCTTTTTCAAGTTTTTGCATAAAGTAGTCGCTCGTAGACTGCGTTTGATAGCCGACTTTGCGTCCTTTTAAGTCTTCAGGCTTTGAAACAGGAAGGTCGGACGATTTTTCAAGCAAAATCGCCTGTCCGTTGCCGATGTAGGGCATGGAAAACGCATAATTTGCCTTCCGCTCGTCAGTAATCGTCATACCGGAGATGATGAGGTCGTAACGACCCGCATCAAGACCTGCAAAAAGCCCGTCCCAATCGGTGTCAATAATTTCTGCCTCAAGCCCGAAGCGTTTTGCAAGTTCGCGCCCCAACTCCATATCGAATCCGAGCGCAGTTTTTCCGTCTTTGGCATAGTACTCAAACGGCGGCAAATCAACGCTCACGCCGATTTTAAATTTTCCGCCCTCAAGCGTAAAATCGCCTTTTTCAGCCTTCTTTGTGCAGCTTGTCAACGCAAGAGCGAGCATCAGCGCACCCGCAAATACATGTACAATCCTTTTCATAATTCCTCCTATTGTTCAAGAATATGCAATTTCCGTCATTTTGAATGTAAAAGCCTTTTTTTCCGTCAGCGCTCGTTAATGCTGCCGCTTAAATCCGTGCCGAATGTTTCAACGTAGAGTTTTTTTAGCGTCCCGTCTGCTTTCATATCAGCAAGGGCGGAATTGAGTTTTGCAAGAAGTTCGGTATTGCCCTTTTTGACGCACGCGCCAAAATATTCGTCAGGCTCCCCAATCCAAACCGCTTTAAACGCGCTGTCCTCCCGCTCCAAATAGGAAACGGCAACCAAATAATCGCTGACAACCGCATCAATTCTGCCCAAGCGCAAGTCGTCGTACGCATTCATAACTTTGTCGTATTCCGACTTTATAAAATTCAGTCCTTCGGAAGCCTTGCGTTCCATAAAAAAGTCCGACGTGCATTCCGCTTGATAGCCTACTTTTTTCCCCGCAAGGTCGAACGGCTCCGACACAGCAAGCGCGGAATCTTTTCCGATAATTATTGATTGTCCGTTTCCAATGTAGGCATCCGAAAAATCGTAATGAGCTTTACGCGGGTCGGTCATCGCCACAGAGGAAAGAATAACGTCATAGCGTCCGGTATCAAGACCGGCGAAAATGCCGTCCCACGCGGTATCGGTAAAACGTAATTCAAGATTTAAGCGGCGCGCAAGCTCGCGGGCAAGTTCTATATCGAATCCGAGCGGCGTTTTTCCGTCCGGCGCGTAATATTCAAACGGCGGATAGCCGATTTCAACGCCGACTTTCAGCACACCGTTTTCAAGCGTAAATCCGTTTTGAGTCATCTTTTTTGAACAGCTCCACAAAAACGCCGCCGCAAAAGCAAAAAGAATGAGAGCTTTTTTCATAAACGCCTCCCGTTTATCCGCGAACATATCGGCACCTTTGTACCGACGAATATTTTTGCAGAGTATATACAGGCAAGACGCCAGCGTCAAGAATTTATGCAAAAATTCACGAACTTTTTGCATAAATATGCAATTTTAAGATTTTGCCAAATGACTTGAACTGAAGTCTTTAAACGACGTATTACACGCCGCCGTCAACGGGCAGAATGCCGCGCGCCGTAAATTCCCCGCAAAGCGCACCGAACAGAGCCGCAAATGAATAGGAAGAATAACTGTAACCGAAAAGTATTTCCTCCGCCCAGTTGAGACCCGCCGCATTCACCGGCGACATAATCGAAAGGACAAAGACTTTTTTACCGCCGCCGAGCAGGGCGCGCGCAAGGTCTGCACTTTGTGCGCTCGAAACGCAGATGATAACCGTATCATACGAAGCGGCGGTTTGGGCAAGGCTTATACCAAGCCTCTCCGTCTCAAGGCGGGTAAGTTCATAGGGAAAGTGAAATTCTCCTGCGTTTTTATACCGTTTTTTGCCTTCCTCAAAAAATCGCGGAAGAGAACCTGCTAAAAGGACTTTTCCTGCCTTTTTTGCAGTCAGCGGCAATTCACTTTGTTTAGCAGCAGTTATCGAGCGGCACGCCTGCTCAAGAAAGAATTTTTGTCCCTCACGGTCGGGAATAAAAAGTCCTATTTTTTCAGGCTCCGGATACAGAGGAGCCGCATTGCCGCCTTTAAAATACTCCAATTTTGCTAAAATCACGCGGAACGCAGCGTCTTTAACGCGCGCGCGAAACTCCGGCTGCGTCGTCATGCGCTTTAGATTGTCCGTCCACAGAGAATCAGAAAGCGCTGCCGTTGTCGAAGAAATCAAAATATCGTTTCCCGCTTCAATCGCCGACTGAAATGCCGCGCTCAACGAGCCGGCAAAAACTACCGCTCCATTCATCATCATGTCGTCGGTGATTATCAATCCCGTATAGCCGAGTTCACCGCGGAGTAAATCCGTCAAAAAATACTTTGAAAGAGATGCAGGCGCGCCGCTCTCGTCAATTTGCGGAAAACTCAAATGCCCCGACATAATCGCAGGGATTTTTTCGCGAATCAGCCGCTTAAACGGAACCAACTCGCGTGAATCGAAAGTTTTAAAGTCAATGTCGATGCGGGGAAGAAAAACATGAGAATCGTAGGCAGTGTCTCCGTGACCGGGAAAGTGCTTTGCAGTCGGAATGACGCCCGCCGCACGGCTGCCTGCCGCAAACGCACTGCCAAGCGTCGCTGCGTCAACCGGATCCGAGCCGAACGAGCGCGTACTAATAATCGTAGACTTGCGGTTTGTAAATAAATCGAGCGTCGGCGCAAAGTTCATATTGATACCGAGCGCTTTTATTTCGCGGCTGATGTAAAATGCGCTGTACCATGCGTCAGCAGGAGTTCCGGCTGCGCCGATTGCCATGTTGCCCGGCGTAAGCGCTGTTTCGCCTTTTACGTGCCGAATCCAGCCGCCTTCTTGGTCGGTCGCGACAAACAAAGGGATTTTAAACCGCCGCCGCGCGGCTCTTTTTTGCAGCGCCGCAACGGCTTTTGCCAGCAATTTGAGATCTCCGGTGTTCCAGCCGAAGACTTTGACGCTTCCAAGTCCGCGCTCAACCCAGTCGAACAGCAAGTCTTCCGGTTCTGCACCCGCCCATCCGAACATCAAAATCTGCGAAAGCAATTCCGCGTCGGTCATGTTGTCGGTCAATGCACGGGCAAGCGCTTCATTCGGAATACGGCTCCAGAAGTCTGTGTCCTCCGGCGCCGCCATATCGGAAAATACTGCCGCCGCACATAAAAGCACGCAAATATATGCAGCGATTTTTTTCATTTTTTGCCGAGGTTGAGGGAATTAATGTATTTTTCCGCCGCGTAAGCCGCAATCGCGCCGTCGCTTGCCGCCGTAACAATCTGGCGTAAGACTTTTGAGCGCACATCGCCCGCCGCAAAAAGTCCCGGCACGGACGTCTGCATAAGCTCATCGGTTTTGATATAGCCAGCGGCATCTTTTTCCACATCGCCTGCGGCGTCCGTACGCGGATTCATGCCGACAAAAACAAAGACCGCACTCGTTTCAAGGGTTTTTATTTCGCCCGTTTTGACATTTTCAAGGACGATAGAGGAAACCGCGCCATTTTCGCCCGCTTTAATTTCTTTTGCAACCGAATCGTATTCTACCGAAATTCTTTCGTGTTCGTTTATCCTGTCGATATTTAATTTTTGCGCGCGGAGAGTATCGCGGCGGTGAACGAGCGTAACCGTCTCGCCAAGAGAAGCGAGATACAGCGCTTCCGTACACGCAGAATCGCCGCCGCCGACGACAACGACTTTTTTATTGCGGAAAAACGGTCCGTCGCAAACCGCACAATACGAAACGCCCTTGCCGCTCAATTCCTTTTCGCCGGGAATGCCGATTGACCGATGCTCGGCTCCCGTCGCAATCAGCACAGCGCGCGCCGAATACGTTTCCTTTCCGGCGTGAATGATAAAGTCATTGCCTTCTTTTTTTAAAGAATCTACCTGCGCCGGAATAATTTTTGCGCCGAATGCTTCCGCCTGCTTTTGCATTTTGTCCGCAAGTTCATATCCGTTTACCGCAGGAAAGACGCCCGGATAATTTTCAAGTTCCGCAATCTGCAGCGCCTGCCCGCCTGCCCCCGCGCCGTCAAGAACTACCGTCGAAAGCCGCGAACGGGACGCATATAATGCCGCCGTCAGTCCCGCCGAGCCTGCCCCAATTATTAAAAAGTCAATATTCGTCATATTTATAAAATATAAGAAGATTTTATCGTGAGAACAATCAAAAAACATATCTTGCGGCAGAGCGTTGAAGTATCGAAGCCTTTAAGCGAATAAAAAAGGGACTATCCAAGATATTTTGGATAGCCCCGCTATGTCAACGGACTGCGGCTTTGCCATGACCAGCCCGAAAAAAAAGGACTGCCGTAAAGACAGTCCTTAAAGGTGCCGAACAGAATCGAACTGTTGCATAAAGGTTTTGCAGACCATCCCCTTACCACTTGGGTACGGCACCAGATTGGCAAGAATATATCAAATAGGCGGATATTGTGCAAGCGGAGGCAGCCCTCATTTCCTGCCGCCGCCCCGCTTTTTTCGCAGCCCTATCGCTTGGTGCTGAAAATCCGGTAATTCATCCATGGAAAAAACGGATGTTCATTTTCAAGTTTTGTGAGCCATTCCGTGCTTACGGTATTCGAGCCGAGCGCATCAAACACTTCCGTAAAGTTGTTAATGCAGCGATTAAAATACGAGCGCGCATAGTCGGCAAACTCATCATTGTTTACCATCAGCGCCCATATGGAAGACTGCGCAAGCATCAACTCCTTTGCGCCTGCATTCAAAAGGCGGGACTTCAATCCCGTGTCGGCAGGAAAGCGGTTTGCCAAATCGACCATACGCTCGCTTGCCTTCCGCACATAACGCAGCATCCAATTATTTTTACCGGACAATAGATCCTCGCCGTAGCCAAGTCCTTCCGACGAGCCGTAGTAAGGAAAAATCTTTTGCAGTGCAAACTGATTTTCTAAAAGATTCTTACAATGCTCAAAGCGAATTTCAGACGACTGCGCCGCCGCACGAAAAATCTGCTCTATCCACAAAACGCCCTCAGCCCAGTCAGAAAGCAGCAACGAGGAATCAAGCGTGCATACCAACGAAAGATTTTTTTCGGCGGGCAAAAGCGCTTCGGCAGCAGACAGTTTTTCCATTTTGCGGCGGATAAAGGTTTCGGCATCAAGCCTGCACTGCGCTTCGGCTTCTTCCTGATTAGAAATCGACTTTCCGCCCGCCTTTTTATTCCAATATTTATACCCAAGCGCATAACGCGGCGTTTCACCCGGAAAAAAGTCGGTAAGATGCTCTAAGTCAAGTTCAAATCCGATGTCGCGGTTTTGATTTTTATAGGCGGCATGAGAGGCAAAGCCGTCCGAATCGAAAAGTTCCGCGCGGAACTCAGGGTCATTTCCGAACGCGGCAAGAACGCTGTCGAGGCGCGCCGGACAAAATATCCCTTTTTCGACGGGCGTTTCCGAAAACAAAAAACTTCGTGCATCAAGAATCGTATAATTTATCCCGAACGCGCCAAGCGCATTTTCAACGCCGCGGCAATACCCGAGTTCGGGAAGCCAAAATCCGTCGGGAATATCACCGAAGTAATGCCGAAATTCGTAGATACCGGCTTCAACCTGTGCGCTCATCACTTCTTTCATTCCGCAATAATGAGGAAAAAAGATTTCCGTACCGCAAGTCGCAATCAATTCTAGCGAGCCTTTTTTATAATATTCAAAAAATTTTTTTAATAATTTTTTACCATACTGTAAAAAACGCCGTTTATCGTCACAGGCTTTTTCAAAACAAATATTGACGGCAGCGCACAATTCCGAATCGTTCCGGCAACGTTCAAGTTCTCGTTTTCCAAAGTCAATCCGTTTGTCGAGCCATGCAAGATACTGCGACTGAATCAGCGGGTCTTCAAGCAATGAGCATAGAATCGGCGTGAGCACAAGTCCCATTTTGAACGGCACCTTATCCGCCTCAAGACGCTCAAATGCAGAAAGCAGCGGAAGATATAATTCGGAAATCGACTGAAATAATTTATTTATGCGGGCTGCACACTTTTTTTCATCTGCGCCTGAATATCTGACGTATTCCTGTCTGGCGCTCAATACAAGGATTAAATTTTTACCGGCCATTGCGCAATCTTATAACCTCACAAAAAGGACTCCCTATGATTTTTGTACATCTCAGCCATCAATTTTTTTATGCCGGAAAGCTCAAGGACTGGAGAAACTTTTTTTGAATGTCCCGGACGAAAATCCGCAAGGAGAGACGAACCATGCGGCATTTCGATTGTTTCCGATGAAGCAAGAATGTCAATTATTCCGTCAATATCGAAAATTAAATCCGCCCGCAAGAAACGCATTCCAGCAGGAATGAACACATATTGTCCGGTATCCTTGCGCTCTACTTGAAAATCAAAAAAATCGTCCGGCTTTGTCTGCTGTTTATTGGAAAAACAACTAATACGAAGCACAAGACGATTGATTGCCGCCTTCCGCAATGAAACTGCATCCGACGCGCTTATGTTCCAATAAACGAACGCCCATGCGGGATTTCGCAGCACGATTGTTATTTCTGTCAGATTATACGGACGAGGGAATAAATCATCGCTTTTCTGCTCCACACCATCGTCCGCCGCATCGAATTCAGTCTCATTGCCAACCCCCGCCTCTGCGTATTCAAGAATATCTGCTATCAATTCATTTCTGTTGAAATTATCAGGGATTTCAATACCGAATCCATCGGCAATTCTATTTAAATCAGAAAAAGCCAGCCTTTCCAAAACGGCTCTTTTTATAACAATCTCTGCCATGCCGGTTTAAAATCATAAAAAGAGACGGTAAATACCATCGTACATACCGTTCTCGAATAAAAAATACACTGCACAACAAGCGGCTGCATTATAAACAAAACGCAAAAAGTTCAATCTATAAATACGCCGAAAATCGTACAGTGCATTTTTCAAAAACACATCAAACTATTTCAAACACGTTGTAATGCGCTCAAGAACCTTCTTTCTATCAAGCGGTTTGATAATATAGTTCTTCGCACCAAGAAGAAGCGATTTTTTTACCAGTTCTTCCTTTCCAAGCGCACTGACCATAACAACTTTGGCGTTCTTATCGAATGCCATAATCTGCTCAAGAGCGGTAAGCCCGTCCATCTTTGGCATCGTTATGTCCATAGTAACAAGATCGATATTCGGAAAAAGTTCTTTATATTTATCAACGCCTTCCTTTCCGTCGGCAGCGGTCGTAACGACTTCATAGCCTTCGCTTGTCAAAATCTGTCCGAGTTGTTTTGCAACGAACATAGAATCGTCAACAATCATAACCCGAAATGCTTTGCCGTTAGCCTTTACACCTTCAGGCGGACGCTCGTTTATTGCCGGAAAATCCTGTTTTGTCTTCATATCCTTATCTCCTTTTATGCACGCTCACGAATTGCGACATTGACTTCAATTTTTCCGCATTCCGTTATAAGGGGAACAATCAACGCTTCGACACTTTCCGATGTCCCTCCGAGTGCGGCAATCTCCATTTTTTGCCCTACAAACAATGCCGGCGGGGTCAAATCGAACTTGAAGTTCAATTCATGCAGTTTTGTAACCGCCTGAGCCGTAATAAGGTTAGCCAACTCGCTGATTGTAGCCTTTGCAAGATCATCAAATTCGGGTAATTGCTCTCCGTTCATCTTTGAGGCAACATTCAAAGCGGTTTCAAGCGTCATATCGAACAACACACGCCCCTCGACATCGCCGGCAAGTCCCACGAGAGCTGCAACTCCCATAACGGGCATCGCCGTAGACTTTAAGTAAAGCGCACCACGCTTGACCTCGCTTCCATCAAGCACCTCTTTCAAAATCCTGTAGGATGTTTCGACAAAAGGATTAATATACTCGACTCTCATTCTTTTCTCCTTATTGCTTTTTATATATTGTAATCATATCTTCCGTATGTTCAATAAAGCCGCAGGAATTCGGAAGTTTTTCATTATCGCCCACAATAGCAACTCCATTTCCCTTTACTTTTTCGTCAAAGTCGTTCAGCACACTGCGTAAAGACTCTTCATCAAAAAAAGAAAGCAAATCCCGCGAAAACACTATATCGATTGCTGGCAGAGCGTTCGCATGCCGGCAATCATGATACTCAAACATAATGCTGTCTTTTACCTGTGGAGAAAACACATAGCTGCCTAAAGTGTTTTTGGTCAAAAACGGAGCAAGCCAGCCGCCTGCCTCACTTTCAGGTACCGTAAGCATTGCGGCATTGGAAACGCCGAGCAAATCGACATCTTGAGCATAAATTTTTATTTTTGCGCCTTGATACCGGTTTATAAGCAGACAGGCAAGACAATATGTTTCCATACCGTTGCCGCAGCCAGGGTTCCAAACAACAATCTGCTTAGCGGAGTTATCAGGCAAAGCCGCTTTTATTGCATCTGCATAGTCTGCTTTCCACCAGTCACCCGTCGATTTAGACCAGAACGGCTTTAAAAAATCATTAGCGTCTTTTTCACTTTGCAGTTGATTCGTTTTTCCTGCCTGCTCAGTTGACCATTGCTCAAAACGTTTTTGCACCCATTCTTTATTGATGTCGGAGACAATAAAATTCTTAAAATTCTTTAATGCTTCCGTCAAAAATTTGTAGTCCTGCTCAAGCGCATTGGCTTTTGTATCTTTTGTATCATCAACGACAGGAGCATTTTTTACGTCAGCGGCAGGTGTGCTCACAGGTGCTTCCACAACCGGAGCAACATGCATAGCAACAGGCGCTGCCGTCGGCATTTCTTCGCGATGCGCAACGGCTTCCTGCGTTTCTTTCGAGAAAATACGCTCGACATCAAGAAGAATATAAAGCCGCTTATTGTTCTCTACAACGCCTGAAATGTATTTTACGTTTATGTCGCCGAACAAAGGATGCGGCGGCTGCACGGCGCTTTTTTGTACGCCGACAACCTTATCGATTTTATCAACGACAATCCCGAATGTCTGTTCGTCAACATTAAGAATCAAAAGATTTTCCAGTTCGGAAGAACGCGATGCCGGCAACGCAATGTTGAAAAATAAACGCATATCGAGAATCGGTATAATTTCTCCGCGGAGATTATATACGCCGATTACAAACGGCAATGTATTCGGGACATACGTAAAATTTCCCGCTTTCGCGATTTCTTTGACGTTCATAATGTCGATGGAATAATCTTTACCGGAAAGGGCAAACGTAACCATCTTAAAATCTATTGTCGTTTGACTTTCTCTGTCTCGTTCCCGTTCCGCAGCACTTCTTTCGGCGACTGCAACAACGGGTCCCATTGTTTCTTCATCTGACACCAAAATGGATTCTATAGTCATATCCGCCTCTCTAAATTACCTTGGATTCAAGCACCTTTGCAGATGCCGCGCCCGCTTTCATACTCAAATCAAGCAGTTGACTGACATCAATAATCAACGAAACAGAACCGTCTCCGAGTATCGACGCGCCGGCAATTCCCGGCGAATTGGTGAACTGGTCGCGCAAAGGTTTAATAACAACGTCCTCTTCGCCGACAAGCGAATCTACCATTACGCCGACCTTTTTATCGCCCGAGCCTACAATAACAATATTGCAATATTCATCCATTGAGGATTCTTTGATTTTGAAAAGCCGAGAAAGCCGCAAAACGCTGATAACTTCATTACGGACATTCAATACTTCATAACTGTCGATAGTTTTGATTTCCGACAGTTTTATGCGCTGACTTTCGACAACGGAAGCAATAGGAATAGAATACACTTCTTTTCCAACCCGCACCAAGAGTCCTTGTATAATCGCAAGTGTAAGCGGAAGTTTTATACTGAATGTTGTTCCCTTGTTGTGCACGGAAGAAACAGTTACCGTTCCGTTCAATTTGTCAATCATTGTCTTTACAACATCAAGACCGACGCCGCGCCCCGAAACATTCGTAATTTTTTCGGACGTCGAAAAGCCCGGAAGAAAAATAAGCTGAAACGCTTCCTGATCCGTGAATACCTTATCAGGATGAATAAGTCCGTTTTTTATCGCCTTTTCGCGTACTTTTGCTTCATCAATTCCCGCTCCATCATCGGAAATATCAATAACAATCAAGTTTCCTTCGTTGGAAGCCTTTAAGAGAACACGTCCTGTTTCGGGCTTGCCCGCTTTCAGCCGTTCTGCGGGCGCCTCGATTCCATGGTCAACGGAGTTCCGTACGCAGTGCATGATAGGATCGAGCAAGTCTTCAACGACGGATTTATCGAGTTCCGTGTCTTCACCTTCGATAACAAGGTCAATCTTTTTATTCAGATCGCGCTGCGAATCGCGCACAACACGCGGGAAGCGGCTAAAAATCTGGTTAATTGGAACCATTCGAATTTTCATTACGCCTTCCTGCAGTTCCCCCGCGATTCGTCCAAGATTCTGCGTTGAAGAACGCAGCCGCGAAGCAAGACTTTTCAGATTTGCGTCATCGGTATCAAAAATCGAATCGACTTCACCATAATCCTTTATGATAGAATCCCGCACCTCTTTGGGCGATGCGCCGTTTTTAATCTGCTCGAAATACGAGGGCAGACGTTCGAACAAACCGTGCACGGCTTCTTTAAACGAATTTTCCGAATTGATAAAGTTTGTAAGCTCATCGGAAAGTTGAACCGAAAGCTGATTAAACGACGCTTTATTGATAACGATTTCGCTTACAAGGTTCAAAAGGTAGTCGATACGACGCGAATCGACGCGCAAAACCGAACTTTGCTGTGCGGAGTGACCGCCGTCTTTTTTGGCATCGTTTTGCTTTTGCGGCGCGGCAGGTTTCGGCGTCTCCGGTTTTACCACAGACGCATTTTCTTTTACCGGCTCTTCAGCCGCCGGCTCCGGCTCCGGCGCCGCTTCTGTTTCAGAAACGGCAACGTTTCCTTCGGACGCTTTTTCCGGTCCTATAACATTTCTTGCATCAACAGCAAGCGTTACATCTCCCAAGAAAGCCGCATCTTCAATTTTTTCCTGTGTCTCTTTAGATGCTAAATAATAGTAAACAAACTCATAAAATTCATCTTCATATAAAGCGTCGAAATCGGGAACCGTTTTTAATACGAGGCCGGTTGACTTCAGCGCGGCAAAAACCTGAATACCTCCGACGGAATTCATCGGATTACTCTCATCAAATTTTACCGATACGCACCATAATTTCTGTCCGTCTTCGCACGCTTCTTTCAACTCCTGGAAATCAGCGTCAGAAAGTTCCTGCACTGCAAAACCCGAACTAGCAACGGGAGCTGCGACAGGTTTGGGGACGATAGGCTTCGCCGCCGCTTTCGATGAGGATTTTGAACCTTTTTTACCGCTCTCCGGTATATAAGCATGGAGTTTTTCGACCAGCGAATCGATGTTTTCGGAATAAATATTGCCGTCCGCACGAGCTTCCAGCATCGCTTTGATAACATCAATCGAAGAAAGTAAAACATCAACAACGCCTTCATCAACCCGCAGTCTGTCCGAGCGGATTTCATCCAGTACGTCCTCCACTTTATGCGTAAAACCCGAAAGTTCCGTCATTTCTACCGTTGCGGAGCCGCCTTTGAGCGTATGCGCCGCCCTGAAAATTTCATCTATGGCTTCATGATTTGTCGGATCGTTTTCTACGACAAGAATATTGCTTTCAAGCGTATCGACCTGCTGTTCGGCTTCGGCAAAGAAGTCTTTAAGAAGCTCTTCATTATTGGGGTCAAGGTAATCACTCATGTTGACCATTATATACTGTTATTTCCATTATTCAAGTGATTTAAGACATTCTTTTGCCTTTTTGACAAAAGAATGTGCCTCCTGCATTTTCGCAGAGTGCAATTTACCGTACGATAAATCACGGACAAAGGAAAGACTATTGCGCCTGTTAGTTGCCGCCCCGTCCCCCTGACAACACCTAAAGCGGTCATGGGAATGCTCTGTCTATAAAACCACGTTCATCTGTCCCCTGTGTCCTAAAGATTAAAGTTGACAAAAACTCTTCAGACACAAACTTTCCAAATAAATTGCTAGAGAAGGGTATCCTTCCTCGTAATACCATCCGATACGTCTGTACCGATAAAGTCAGAGGCGCTGCAAAGCCTGTCAACCGAACATCATGAACTTACCGCCCATCATAAAACCAGCCAATTCCGAAGCCCATCCATATTTTGCTCAAAAACAAATAACTCTCCCTGCCTGACGATAACATTCCCCGCTGTTACGGCAAAAGCGTGCAGCAATCTTGGCTATCGACTGCAAAGAAAAGTTTGCTTCCCGATATTTTTTTGCCTGCGTAGAAGACTTTGTGGAAACTCGACAGTTTTTAAAGAACGAAGCGTACAAGAAAATAGTTGCCTCATTCCAAAACTGCTCTAATACCGTGTATTAACTCTCCTCTCGAATAAAATGCGTTCTATCGTCCTGCTATACACAAAACGCAGTCATTTTCTTGTCTACTACCTGCGGGCTGATTTTTTTACATCGTTCGTCCCTGCGTATGGCATTTTTCAAGTATATGATACCTCTACATCCTGAGCGAAGATGATTGTTCTATCTCGATTGCCGCAGGTTATACCTGCCCGACTTAGAGAAACTACCTTACCGTTTATTGGTGATACGAATTTCTTTCTCTCTTGACACGATTATTCCCTTCTGATATTTTCTTCCTACATCTTCTGGAGCGATGTCCGAGCGGTCGATGGAGGTAGTCTTGAAAACTATTGAGCCGAAAGGTTCCGGGGGTTCGAATCCCTCTCGCTCCGATGAGTCTGGAGGTGTGGTAGAGCGGTAATACAACGGATTGCTAATCCGTCAGTTCCGAAAGGGCTGGGCAGGTTCAACTCCTGTCGCCTCCGTTCACAACAATTATATTGTTGTATATTTTGAGACTGTAGCTCAGCTGGATTAGAGCATCACCCTGCGGAGGTGGGGGTCGCACGTTCGAATCGTGTCAGTCTCATACTGTTATTTTGGAAAGATGCGAGAGTGGTCGATTCGGGCGGTCTCGAAAACCGTTAAACCTTCGGGTTTCGGGGGTTCGAATCCCCCTCTTTCCGTTATTATCAGTTAAATGCAGGCAATTACGTCTTTTTAAGCCCGAAAATTGGAAAGATGTCCGAGTGGTTTAAGGTACACGCTTGGAAGGCGTGCGTACCCAAAAGGTACCGGGGGTTCGAATCCCCCTCTTTCCGCTTGAGCTCAGGTGCTATGCAGCGCTTTGCCGCAAAACCCCGCCAGAGCCGGAAGGCAGCAACGGTATGCGGATAAGGTCCGTGCCGTAGATTACCTGGGCTCTTTTTTATTACTCAATTACACGTATTCTACATTTTCTAAAAAAAAGAAACTTCTCACTTTTTATCTTATTCGTAGATATCATGCGTTGTATTGGTCTGCGGCTTAACCTCATACTTGTACGTTTTAACGGAACAGAACTGTGCGTCAGCGTGTTCGTTTTACTGCCGCAGGTGAGCGTTACAGTCAATTTGACAGGAATATCTACGACGCCTCTGTGTACGGTGATGGTGTGCATGAAGTCGTTTACCGTGAGGTCTTTTTCGTTATCCGACGCATAGGAAACGTTTATTGTCTTTCCGTTGACGGTTTTTATCGACTCAAACGGAACATCTTGATGGGCTTACTTTGTTTCATCGTAGGTAAAACTGATTTCTGCGGATTGCAGGATTTCTTCCGCGGTCGGTACGCAGTCTTTTTGGTGGACATTGACGGTAAAGATTCGAATCGCTTTCGATTCGCCTTTGGTTAAGACTGCGGTTGAGCGTTACTACTGTTACTCCTGAGCCTTCAGGGTGGGGGACATTACCGCTATTGCTGATAACGCAGGAGTTGCTGGATGTCCAGGAGATTGCTCCCCCTCCTCCGACGGGCAAGGTAATCGCACTTTGCTCTTTTTAGACTGCTTTGAGGACGGTAAAAGCCTTTGCGGCAGCCTCGACATCGGCTTTGTCTGCTTTTGCTGCGTTGTTTCCTGTCCGCCTCCGCTGTTTGAAGACGCTCCCGTGTTGCAGGAAACGACGCTCAATGCCGCTGCAATAAGCGCTGCAACGGCAATCGTCGTTAAAACTTTCAAGGAAGACTCCTTAAAATTGATTTTCAAAAAGTCTATCCAATACCGCAGCGCACGAGTCAACGAACCTGTTCGAGAACTGTTATCGAACAAGTTTCATGCTTTGCAAGTCATAATTTTAAGTCGTATACAGTCCGGCAGCGATTCTTACGGCGCGCTGCGGTCAGAAAGATGATTTTTTATCGCTTCTTTAACAAGGCGCATTTGTTCCGGTGTACCTATCGTTATGCGGACAAAGTTTTCGATTCCCGGCGTGTTGAAATGCCGGACGAGAATGCCGGCGTCCTTTATGCGGCGGTAAACTTCTTTTCCCGGCACGGACGGGTGCGAGGCAAAGACGAAGTTCGTAAGGGAGGGAACTGCGTTCCAGCCGTGCGATTGCAGGAAGGTTAAAAAGTCGTCCCGTTCGCAGACAATTTTTTTTGCGCAGCCGGCGTAATACGCCGCGCTCCGGCACAAGGCAATACCCGCAGTCTGCGCCAGAGCGTCCACAGGAAAGTGATTGACGGAATTTTTGACCGTCGTTACAGCGCGGATAAGTTCAGGAGAGGCGACAAGGAAGCCGAGCCGAATTCCGGCAGCGGAAAAACTTTTACTGAACGTCCGGACAATCACGAGATTGGGAAACTCTGCTAAAAGCGGAATGCACGACTGTCCGCCGAAGTCCGCGTACGCTTCATCGACGGCAAAAACGCAGTTTTTCGGCACAGAGGAAAGCGCTCTCCGCACGTCCTCCCGCGAAAGGGCGCGCCCCGTCGGCGCATTGGGATTAGCAATGATGACCGGCGACTTATTTTTTGCAGCGCTCCGTATGAGCGCGTCCGTGTCCAGTCTCCAGTCAGATTTGAGGGGAATGCGCAGTGTTTTGATTCCATAGAATGCCGAATAGACAGGGTAAAAACTGTATGTGTGTTCCGGAAAGACAAGCGGCGTCTGCGTATCGAAAAAGGCGTAGAACAAAAATGAGAGCACTTCGTCGCTGCCGTTGCCCGTGTAAATCATGTCAGGCGTTACGGCAAAGGGAATGGCGTCTTCCGGCGCGGGTCGGCACGTTCCGCTTGTCGTGTCCGCGCGGCACAAAACGCCGCCCGTGCAGTTGAGCATGTCGGCAATCGCGGCTTTAAGCGCGCTGGAGTCGGGGTCGGGATACAACGCAAGGCGCATCGGCTCGCACCGGATAAAATCTGTGAGCGCGTCGAGCACTTCCGGCGCAGGCGGGTACGGATTTTCGTTGGCGTTAAGTTTTACATAGTCCCTGTCTTTGGGCTGCTCGCCCGGCACATAGGGCTGCAGATTTTCCATTCGTTTTGAAAGCATGACGCATTGTATTCAGAACCCAATATTCGGTCAATTTCGCGCCTTTCCAGTCACCACTCTTATGAAAAATGATTTTTTACTGCCGCGCCCCGTTATGGAGCGCACCGTTCGCAGTAAACCGCACGCGCACGAAAATCATGCTTTGGGATATACTGACGGCATGGAATTGACGACGGACGACGGGCTGCGCGGGGCTTGGACACTTGAAGAATGTACGGAAAAGAAGATTGGCACCGGCAAACCTGAGCATTGGTTTATAGAAGGCGACAATCTGCCGGCGCTTAGGTCTCTTTGCATAGAGTTTGAAGAAAAAATCGGGATTATATACATCGACCCGCCGTACAATACGGGCAAGGCGTTTACGTTTTGCGATTCAGACTTTACGGAAGCGGACGGGACTGCGGACACTCTTACGGACTCGGGCACGACGAACAGCAGGCACAGAGCGTGGCTTTCGTTCATGAAAAAGCGGCTTATTGCGGCACGGCGGCTGCTTCGTCCCGACGGCTGTATTTTTATCGCAATCGGACAGGAGGAATTGTACCGCCTCAAGATTTTGTGCGATGAAGTGTTCGGCGAAGATAATTTTGTCAACGATTTTATGTGGCTGCACGGCAAAGGAAAAAAAGACCGCTGGTCGCGCACCATGCAGCAATCAAATCTATGCTATGCGCGGGATAAAAAGCGGCTTCGTCCGTTCTGCGGGACTGGAACAAGCGGCTGGGCAAAAACGAATGCGGACGGGGATAAACGCGGGAATTGGTTTTCGGGGAGCATTTCGTTCAGCGAGACGCGTTCAAATCCGCAGCACCGCAATTTTTACGAAGTCTCCTCTCCGTCAGGAAAAGTGTGGAAGCGGCAGTGGCTTGTAAGCCGCGAAGAAATGACTTTGCTGCTTTCAGAGAAAAAGATTTATTTCGGCTCCGCTCCCGACTACGCCGCCGTTCCGCGCGTAAAAATATTCGACGGAGAGGAGCGCACTCGTATTCCGAAAAATATCATCGACGGCGCAGGCACAACGCGCAGCGCGCAGCGGCATGTTGACTCCCTGCTCGGCGGACGGCGCATTTTCGACAATCCCAAGCCGGTGGAATTAGTACGTCGTCTTATCGCCATGACCGCCCTCCCAAAGGACGCCGTCGTACTGGACTTTTTTGCCGGCAGCGGCACTACGTTTGAAGCCGTTATCGCACAAAATCAAACCGACTGCGGCATGCGGCGGTGCATTTTAATTCAGAAAAAGGAAGCGATACGGCGCCCCTCTCCATACGCAGACATCGCGGCACTATGTTATGAGCGTGTGCGGCGGACACTGGACGACGGGTGCGTGCGGTATTTTCGGGAAGCAGGAGGCGTTGAGGGTAATGAGTAATGTAGAATGCGGAATGAGTAATGGCGGGCGGCGGCCGGTAAACTCGTTTGCCCCGCAAGCACTGTTTCTGCGGGAGAATTGAGAGCGAATAATTTGGTAGATTGTAAGCGATACCTTTCCTGCCGGATAGAATTTCACACCGGCAAGAAAGGTATCCGACTATATTATCAAATGTTGAGTTTTCAAAACTTGACGTTCAATTATTTATTGATTTCCGCATAAATTTTATTCCAATGCTCCAAAACCTGTGCTTTGTTTTCAATCATCCAGTTTACGTCTCGGGAAACCCATTTAACTTCTGAAGTCTTCGGAAGATACGGACTTTCAAAATTCGCCCGCGAATTCGTCATGCGGAGCGTTCCGAGTGCTTTTCCCAATTCATCCTGTCCTTCTTTGCTCATAAGGAAAGTTACCATCGCTTTTGCAGCCTTCGGATGAGGCGCGCCCGCAACTACGGCACAGCCCAACGCCGCGGCGGAAGTTCCTTCTTCAGGGTAAACCATGCGGATATTTTTTGCACCGGATTTGAGCAGAGTTGCGGCTCCGTCTTCGTATGTGATTCCGGCAACATATTCCCCCGTTTCTACGGATTTAAAGCAGACCGAAGAAGATACGGAAACAATCAATCCGTTTTTCATCAATTTAGTCATATAATCCCATGCTTCAGGGCTGTCTTTTCCGAATACGGACATAATATTGCATACGTTGTTCCATGCGGCGGAAGATGAGTTAGGATTTGAAAATACGATTTTTCCTTTCAGTTTAGGATCAAGAAGGTCTGCATAACCTTTTATATTGAGTCCCAGTTCTTTTTCAAGCTGAGTATTTACGCAGAAGACGCAGGTTGAAAGGTGATCAAGGTTATAAAAACCGTTGGTGGATTTAAAATCCGGAATGACTTCATCTTCATATTCGGAAAGCCAGTGTTCAAAAATATCTTTGTGAGTATCACCGTCGCTGTTGCCTAATCCGCCCCACATCATGTCGCCCTGCGGATTTCCTTTTTCCGCCGTAATTCTTGCAAGAAGTTCTCCTGCCGAACCGTTTACGACTTCAACTTCGCAATCCGGATATTTTGCATTAAACAATTCGATAAGATTGTTCAAATCGTTTTCCGTCATACTTGAATAAAGGACAAGTTTATTTTCAATTTGACCTTCTTCAAGTTTTGCATTTTCGGCACCGGATTTTTTGCTGCACGAAGCAAGTAAAGCAAGTCCTGCGCACACGGCTGCCAAAATAATTTTTTTCATAGCAATTCCTCCAAAATAAGCTATTTATGTAAATTGGTATTTCCAAGAAATCCCTAAAGTTTGATATCTTCAGATTTGCTGACCGCCAGATAAATCATCAGAGAAATAACGGTAACAAAAGTGAGGATTGCGGAAAACGCCGCTGCAAGTCCGTAGTTTCCGCGTGAAATCGCAACGTAAGCCGACATGGTAAGCGTGATATTCCTGTTGTTGTACAAAATAATGGAACTTGAAAGTTCCGTAACAATGGAAACCCAGCTTAAAATTGCGCCGGATACGATTCCGCTCGACATCATCGGGACGGTGATTAGACTGAATGTCTTTAACTTAGATGCGCCAAGGCTTATCGCAGCTTCTTCTATGCTCATCGGAATTTGCTGGAGCGTTGCCGTAGCGGAGCGTATCGTATACGGCATACGCCTTATCACAAATGAAATAAGCAAAATCCAGATGGTTCCGGTTAAAGCAAGCGGTTTTGAGCCGAACGCAATTACCAGCGCAATACCGATTACCGAACCCGGCATTATGTATGGAAGCATGGACATAGTGTCAATCGTATGGTTAAAGAAATTGGAACGACGCACAACAAGATAAGCAATCAATACAGCCAAAACAATTATGATGACAAGAGCACCTACGCCCAGAATGGTCGTATTTTTAATAGAACGCCAAAGCAGTTTTTTTACGGCAAGCTCGTAGTTTGCAAATGAATAGCCCGGTTTAAACACCGCTTGATCGCAATTTCTAAAGGAAAGATAGATAATATAAAGCTGCGGAAGAAGTGCTATTCCGATTAAAGCATAACAATACACATACATAAGTGCTCCGCGTATACCGGAAGCTTTCTTTTTTTCTATCGGGTGCAGTGCACTTATGGAAAACTTGTATTTTCCCGTCCCCCATTGTTGCAGAAAAAATACTGCCGCCGTAACAAGAATTGCAATTATACTTATTGCCGCAGCAAAATTGTGGTCGGTACCGTTTTCTCCAAGATATTGATTGTATATTTCAACGGGGAAAGTTCTGTATCCTTCTCCAATTAAAAGCGGAGTTCCGAAATCTGCAAATGCGCGCATAAATACAAGCAGTGCCGCTGCAAGAATCGTAGGCATGGAAAGATTCATTACAACTTGGAAAAAGCGTTTTATACCGGTACAGCCCATATTTGCGGATGCTTCCATTAAGGTTTTGTCGATATTTTTGAACGCGCCGTTCATGTACACAAAAACTAGCGGAAACAATTTTAGAGCCTGCACCAAAAGTATGCCCTTAAATCCGTAGATATTCCCGATTTTTATTCCAAACACATCGCGAAAGAATTTTGTAATGATTCCGGAGCGGCCTAAAAGCAAAATCCACGCGTACGCGCCGATAAACGGCGCAGACATGGCACATAAGATACTTGCAATAAACAGGAATTTTGAACCGCGCAAACGGTAGAAAGAATAAAAATACGAAAAAGGGATTCCTATCACAAGGCTTGCCGCAGTAATCGCAATGCTGACTTCAAAACTGTTTATAATAGTACGGCTGTAATATGTCTGCGAAAAAAATCTCACAAACTCTTTAAGAGTAAAACTTCCGTCTTTGGAAATTACCGCCTGCTGCAAAATCCCCAGCATCGGGTAAATTAGAAACAATATAAATAATCCCAAAAACAGTACGGTAAATACCGTCCAAAGTTCGGTCTTTTTGATGTTCATCTTCAAATCCATCCTTTCATTCGCACTGAAATTACAAAACGCAATCGTTGCATACGCCGTTGAGAATATTCGTTTCTCCGTCCGCCGTAAACAAATTGACTTTTTCCGCATTTATTTCAAGGAAGATTTTTGTACCTGCCGGAATAATGCTGTCTATTGTAGATTCTTGAATGGATTCAACCTGAATACCGTCATTAAGATGCATAAAATAATGCGTATTAAGTCCAAGAAAGACGCAATCGTCCACGACAGCTTCAATTCCTTGTGCGGAACCTTTCACCATTAAAAGCTCTTCGGGGCGGACGGAAACGGTAATTTCCTGTTCTTTTCTAAAATCTTCTTTTACATTCGGCATAGGAATTTCATATCCGTACAAACTTAAAGCAGGCGTTCCGTTTTTCATACGGAGATTTCCTTTAATAACATTTGAACGCCCTATAAAAGTCGATACAAATAAATTCGCCGGACGCTGATAGATATTTTTGGGCGTACCGATATGCTGAATAACGCCTCCTTTCATTACCGCTATTCTGTCCGACACCGCCATCGCTTCTTCCTGGTCATGCGTAACGTAAATAGTTGTAATTCCGACGTTATGCTGAATATTTTTAATAACCGTGCGCATTTCCACACGCAATTTTGCGTCAAGATTGGAAAGCGGCTCATCCATCAAAAGAACATCCGGCTCAATGCATAAAGCCCGCGCCAATGCGACGCGCTGCTGCTGTCCGCCGGAAAGTCTGTCAGGGAATCTGTCTGCAAGATGATCAATCTGCATAAGTTTTAAGAATTTTTGAGTGCGCTCAGCTATTTGGTCTTTCGGGAAATGCTTGTTTTTTAATCCGAATTCAACGTTTTTCTTAACGGACAAGTGCGGAAAAATCGCGTAATTTTGGAAAACCATTCCGATATTACGCTTTGCCGGATCCAAATCATTGATACGTTTATCGTTGAAATAAAAATCTCCACCTTCTATTGAATTAAATCCCGCTATCATTCTAAGAAGTGTAGTTTTTCCGCAGCCTGAAGGTCCAAGAAGCGTAAAAAATTCACCCTCTTTTATTTTTACGTTTAAATCCGGAATGATTACGGAATCCCCATATTTTTTTAGAGCATTATTTATTCTGATATTGACGCTCATTCTTCCTCCAAAAATAAAACCTTGTACAAGGCAGTAAATATTTTTATACGACACATTGTGAGCTGCAAAATAGTCGCTGTCAAGTAATTTTATGACTATCTCTGTGCGTATCTTCAAATTACGGAAAGGCTCTAGATATCGAACAGTAAATGATTTGAGTGGAAATATTCTGTTTTAAGTATGCTGCAGGCTGTGCACACAACGAAACATTTGAGTACTGCTGCCTTTTTTACATACACACATTTCTCACAAATCGATTGCACGCGCTTCCAAATGACCGGCTTTTTTTCGGTACCTTGTTTTTTATAGGATGCACGCATTTTCTTCTCGTAACAATTATTCTGCTGTACTTAGTAAACACTGGCAAAAAAATGAAGACTCATGTAATTTATTTGAGTTGCGGCATAGCCGTATGGACGGACAGCAATGCTTTTTTTTCTTTGCGGCGGAACTTTTTTTCCTCTCGGATGCTGCATTCACAAAAGAATATCTTTCTATGTGCTTTGGTATGCGACAAAACGTGCACGCAAACGTTGTCAAATCGTTCAAACACCGTTTTCTGCCGCTGCCCGCTTAGTCCTCCCACTGGCTCCTCTTACTCTGTCAGCAAAATAATTCTCATTTTTTAATTGCAAACTTTCTCAACGTGCCTTACAATACGCCTTACAGTTATTTGTTATATCAAGAACGATACTGTAAAAATCAAGCGGGAATGCGCGGGGACGGGCATTCTCAAAAGTATTTCAGGAGGTTTAATAAATGGCAGCATCAAAAGCGTATATCATAAGTGCAAAGCGTACTGCTATTGGAAAGTTCCTCGGCGGTTTGGCAAATGTTCCGCCGAAGGAAATGGGCGCAGCCGTCGTAAAAGCATTATTGGAAGATGCAAAAGTAAAACCAGAGCAGGTTTCCGAGCTTATCTGCGGCAACGTACTCGGCGCAGGACTCGGACAGAATATCGGGCGCACCGTTTCTCTGGAAGCGGGTATTCCGCAGGAAGTCTGCGCTCACTCTACGAACATGGTATGCGGATCCGGTCTGCGCACTGTCATGGAAGCCGTTATGTCCATTCAGGCGGGCTTTAACGAAATCGTCGTTGCAGGCGGCGTTGAATCCATGTCGCAGGCTCCGTATCTCGTACCGGCAAACACGCGCTCAGGCAACAAAATGGGTAACTGGCAGGCTGTAGACCACATGATTTACGATGCATTGACTGATGCTCGCGCAAACATTCACATGGGTATTACTGCCGAAAATATTGCGGCTCGCTTCAATATTACACGCGAACAGCAGGATGAATTTGCGCTGGCATCTCAACAAAAAGCCATTGCTGCCATCGATGCCGGCAAATTCAAAGACGAAATCGTTCCTATCGTCATTAAAGGAAAGAAAGGCGACACCGTTTTTGACACTGACGAATTCCCGAACAGATCTACTTCTCTTGAAAAACTTGCGAATCTGCGCCCCGCTTTCAAAAAAGACGGCACTGTCACCGCCGGTAACGCCTCCGGTATCAATGACGGCGCATCGTTCGTGCTTGTTGCAAGCGAAGAAGCCGTCAAAAAATACAACTTAAAGCCGATTGCAGAAATTATTGGAATCGGACAGGGCGGCGTCGACCCTCTGGTGATGGGATTGGGACCGGTTCCTGCAATCCGTAACGCGCTCAAAAATGCGTCCATCAAACTTTCAGACGTAGAACTTGTTGAATTGAATGAAGCGTTTGCCGCTCAGTCGCTCGGCGTTATCCATGAATTGATTGAGGAGCACAAGGTTGACCGTACCGCGTTGATGAAAATTACCAACGTCAACGGCGGCGCCATCGCAATCGGTCATCCGGTCGGTGCTTCCGGCAACAGAATTTTGGTAACGCTCCTGCACGAAATGCGCAAATCCGGTAAGAAAATCGGTCTTGCGTCATTATGCATTGGCGGCGGACAGGGAACTGCGGTCATCGTAAAAATGGTGTAACAAACGTTGCCGTTGGGCAGGTTCTTGCTTAGCGGCGATAATTTTCGACAGATAAGATGACTTTTTGTTGTTTTATCCGTCGAAAATGCAGTCAAATATAATAAAAATTTATTTGGCATATAAAAATAGCATGTTATAATTGTAACAATGTAAGAAACATTCTATAGAACTAAATGTAATACGTAATATGGAATGTAAAAAAAATGAATACTTGACAGGAGGTAAATCATGTTATTCAAAACAAGTGAGGAACACGAAGCGCTGCGCAAGCAGATTCGTGAATGGGCGGAAAAAGAAGTAAAACCGATCGTACTCGAAAAAGACCGCGGTCCGGTTTCCGAAGCATGGATGGAAGCGCAGGTCAAACAGATGGGCGCTAACGGCTGGCTCGGTATTCCGTATCCGAAAGAATATGGCGGAGCGGGGCTTGATGTTATCAGTTATGCAATCGCCGTTGAAGAACTTTCCCGTGTAGACGGCGGTATCGGCGTTATCTGCTCAGCTCATACGTCTTTGGGAACATATCCTATTGCGGAATTTGGTACGGAAGAACAGAAAAAGAAATATCTGGTACCCCTTGCAAAAGGCGAAAAAATCGGCGCGTTCGGTCTTACAGAGCCGAATGCAGGAAGCGATGCAGGCGGAACGGAGACCGAATATATCGATGACGGTTCAAACTACATTTTGAACGGTTCAAAGATTTTCATTACAAACGCTCCGAAAGCCGATACGTATGTCGTGTTCGCAAAGAATCCCGACATTCCCGGCACAAAGGGAATCAGCGCGTTCATCGTAGAGAAAGGCGACAAGGGCTTTGACTTCGGCGAGCACTATGACAAACTCGGTATCCGCACATCCGCGACTGCCGAACTCATCTTCAACGAAGTTACACTTCCGAAAGACCGCTTACTCGGCAAAGAAGGCGAAGGCTTTAAGATTGCCATGAAGACTCTCGACGGCGGACGTATCGGTATTGCGGCACAGGCGCTCGGTATTGCACAGGGCGCTTATGAAGAAGCCGTAAAATATGCACGCACACGCGAGCAGTTCGGCAAACCGATCGGCGCTCAGCAGAATTTGGCATTCAAACTTGCCGATATGCTGACAAAACTTGAAGGCGCACGTCTTTTGATTTACAAAGCAGCTGAAAAGAAAGAACATCACGAGGATTACAGTCTGGATTCTGCGATTGCAAAACTTTACGCTTCGGACATTGCTCTTGAAGTTGTAAACGCCGCTCTTCAGATCCACGGAGGTTCGGGCTTCATCAAGGGAATGCCGGTAGAAAAGATGTATCGCGACGCAAAGATCACGACCATCTACGAAGGCACGAACGAAATCCAGCGGCTCGTAATTGCTTCCAAAATCTTGGGCAAATTGGGTAAAGCGAGCAGATCATAGTCTGTCTTTCCCATAAAACACTCGAAGCATATAAATTGCGATTCTATCCTTTTTATATGCTTCGAGTTATATAGCAAGATGAAACTATTAAGTGTAAGGAGACTTAAATGGCGGTAGTTCGTTTGAAAGGTGATCCGAGAATTGGCATCACCGGTATGCGTAAGCGTGTTTTCACCGAAGGTGATACCATGAAAGAAAAAGTTCACAAAATGGTAGAACAGTTGGTTGAAGTTGAACGCTTTAAATTCTACAAAAATGTGGATATTAATTCACTTATTGCAATGGCTCCGATTGGAATATCCGGAGGTCGCGGTGTAAAAGATAAGGAGACGTGGCACTTAATTGAAGACTTGGCTAAAGCGGCTGGTGCTTCAATCGGATCTTCTCGTCCCGCTGCAGAAACGCTTAAATATGTTCCCGTCCAAAGATACGTTGGAATGTCCGGTCAGAAATTTAAAGGGAATTTGTATTTTGCAGTCGGTATTTCGGGCGCTATTCAACACTTAAAAGGAATAAAAGACGCATCCCGTATTATCGCAATTAACAAAAGTAAAAAGGCTCCCATCTTTTCTCACTGCGACTATGGTATCATAGGCGATTTGGAAGAAGTTCTCCCGCTTTTAATTGACGAATTAAATGCGCTTTCTAAAGAGGAACTTGTCCTTCCGTATCCGAAGATTAAAAAGGCTCCCATTCCGCGCCCCTCTCCGCTCGGTCCGCGCTATGTGTGTCTTGGTTGCGGCTATAAATATGTACCGGAAGAGGGCAACAAGGATGCCGATATTCCGCCGGAAACATTGTTCGAGCATCTCGATGCCGAATTTTCCTGTCCGGACTGCGGTGAAGCAAAAGATCGCTTCATTAAATTGTCTTTCCGCAATAACTAAAACCGGTTTATTCGGTTAATTATTCTAAGGAGTTATAATTATGCACAGTGTACGTGAGATTACGAAAGATGTTTGGTGGGTCGGCGGTCATGACCATCGCCTGACTTTGTTTGAAAATATGCATCCGATTCCGAAGGGAGTAAGTTATAACGCATACCTTTTGTTTGACAAAAAAAGCACTATTTTGTTTGATACTGTAGAATGGACATCTTGCCCGCAGCTGATGGAAAATATTGAGTTTTTGCTTCAAAAATACGGACGTGACAAGGTTGACTATCTTGTCGTAAACCACATGGAATGCGACCATTCTGCTTCCGTTACGGCAGTCTTAGACAGATGGGCGCCCACAATCATTTCTACAGAGAAAAGTTTTATGCTTATGCGCCAGTTTGCCTACGATCCCGATAACTACACAACTGATACGGTAAAAGAAGGCGATACCCGCACGTTTGAAGACCATACGATTGCGTTTGTCGAAGCGCCGATGGTTCACTGGCCGGAAGTTATGGTTACGCTTGACGTAACAAACGGAGTGCTTTTCTCTGCGGATGCATTCGGTTCTTTTATGGCGCTTGACGGAAAACTTTTTGCAAAAGAAGTTAACTATCCTCGCGACTGGATTGACGAAGCCCGCCGTTACTTAACTAACATTGTTGGTAAGTACGGACCGGAAGTTATGCACCTTGTCGGTAAAGTGCTTAAACTCGACCTTATCCCGAAAATCAAATATGTGTGTTCTTTGCATGGTCTGGTCTGGGAAGCAGAAAATTTCTTCTATATATTGGATAAATACCTGCACTGGGCGACCTATACGCCGGAAGAAAAAGGAGTTCTGGTTGTTTATGGCTCCATCTACGGCAATACGGAATCAGCTGCGTTTGCGCTTGCGGCAAAACTTGCACAACAGGGCGTAACCAACATCCAGATGTATGATGCGTCAAGCGTTCATGTTTCATATCTTGTATCAGAAGCATTCAAGTTGAGTCACATCATTTTGTGCTCCCCGACCTATAATCTCAATATCTTCCCGCCGATTCACGGTTTCTTGGAACACATGAAATTGTTGAATATGCAGAATAGAAAGATTGCGATTTTGGAAAATGGTTCTTGGGCTGTAAAATCCGGCGATCTGATTCAAGAATTTATTGAAAAAGGTATGGATGATATGGAAATTCTCAACGAACGTATCACCATTGCTTCTTCGATGAGTCAAGATAAGGATTACGAACTTGAATCTATGGCAAAAGCTGTTGCAGATTCTTTAAACGCAACAGATATTTCGTTGCCGGAAGGAATTCCGCAGTTGCCTGCAGACACTATCCATTTCCCCGGAGAAAGAAGATAGTTTTTGTACAACTTACCCCCTCATTTCTAGCATTTTAGAAATGAGGGATACATAAAAAAATATGCTACGCATTCAGCGTTTGCAATACTGCTGTTTGCGCACTTTTCGGCAGTTAAAAATGTGTGAAATACACTTCTGTAAAATTCTACATTTTTTAAGAATGCCTAAATAATTGAGTTACGGAACGGTAAATCTGTATCCGTAAAATGACAGTCCCCTCCTAGGGGTATAAAAATGAATATTTTAGTTCCGGCGTATGCTGGAGCGTTGTAAATATAGTGATATTAAGGAGTTATGAGATGAAAAAGATTGGTGTTGTCGGCGCGGGTACGATGGGACAAGGTATTGCGACTGCTTTTGCTTCAGGCGGCTATGAAGTTACCGTTTGCGATATAAAAATTGAGTGGGCGCAGTCCGGTATTGATAAGATTGCTGCGAACCTCGATAAACTGGTAACAAAGGGAAAAATGGCGGCTGACACTGCCGCGTCCGTAAAAGGAAATTTAAAAACGGGCGAATACAAAGATTTGAACGACAGCGATTTAGTAATCGAAGCGATTTTAGAAACGAGCGAAGCAAAGAAAACACTTTTTACAACTTTAGATGAAATCTGCAAAGACTCGACAATTTTTGCAACAAATACATCATCCTTGTCGGTCACTGAAATCGCGAAAGGAATTAAGCACAATGTAATCGGAATGCACTTTTTCAATCCCGCTGACAGAATGAAATTGGTCGAAGTCATTTCCGGAATCAATACGCCGGCGGCAGTAAAAGACACAATTATCGAACTGTCGAAAAACTTGGGAAAAACACCGGTTGAAGTGCAGGAAGGACCGGGCTTCGTTGTAAACCGCATTCTTATTCCTATGATTAACGAAGCGGCTTTTATTCTGCAGGAAGGAATTGCGTCCGAAGCGGATATCGATGCCGCTATGCAGCTTGGCGCAAATCACCCGATGGGGCCGCTTGCGCTCGGCGATTTAATCGGTTTGGACGTCGTCCTTGCGATTATGGATGTTCTTTACAAAGAAACCGGCGACGGGAAATATCGTTGCTGCCCGCTTATCCGCAAAATGGTTCGCGGCGGACTGTTAGGAAGAAAATCCGGCAAAGGCTTTTTCGACTATTCAAAGTGAGGCATAAAAATGAATACGGTATTGCTTGAAGTCAATGAACATATTGCAACAATAACCTTGAACCGCCCGCAGGCTCTGAATGCGCTCAGTACGGAGGTTTTGAACGACTTGAACGCTGTTCTTGACGAATTGGAAAAGAAGACCGATGTCTATGCGGTGATTGTTACCGGTGCAGGAGATAAAAGTTTTGTCGCGGGTGCGGATATTGCTGAAATGAAAGATAAAAATAAAGCGCAGGCGGCGGAATATGCATCTTTTGCAAACAGCGTGTTTTTGCGTATTGAGAATTTCCACTGCCCTGTCATCGCTGCTGTAAACGGCTTTGCGCTCGGCGGCGGCTGTGAACTTGCAATGTCGTGCGATATGCGCATTGCGTCGAACAAAGCGCGGTTCGCACAGCCGGAAACGGGTTTGGGAATTACACCCGGTTTCGGAGGAACGCAGCGTCTTGCCCGTCTGATTGGAGCAGGACGCGCAAAAGAGTTGATTTATACGTGCCGTCAGGTAAAAGCGGACGAGGCGTTGGCAGTCGGATTGGTCAATGCCGTTACCGAGCCGGAAAAACTGATGGAAGAGGCGGTGCGTGTGGCAAAAGTTATTGCTGCAAATGCGCCGATTGCAATTCAGTATTCAAAGCAAGCTATCAATGATGGTTTGCAGACGGATATACGGGGCGGTCTTGCTGTTGAGACGGAAAAATTTTCCGATTGTTTTGCAACGGAAGACCAAAAAATGGCAATGGCTTGCTTCGTAAAAAAGGAAAAAATAACGCAATTCCAAAATAAGTAAAAAGGAGGCACCTATGGATTATGCGTCATTGTACAAACAGAAATTGACGACTGCAGAAAAGGCAGCTGAAGTCGTCAAGTCGGGGGACTGGGTCGATTACGGCTGGTGTGTAAATACGCCGGTCGCATTCGACAAGGCTCTCGCAAAACGTCTGCCGGAATTGGCCGACGTTAATTTCAGAGGCGGCGTTTTGCCGTGGGAACCGGAGATTTTCAAAATCGAAAATCCTGTCGGTCATCTTACGTGGAATTCTTGGCATATGCTTGGGCCGGAGCGCAAAACGATTTCCAAAGGTTTTGGATATTACATTCCGTTGCGCTATTCAGAAATGCCGCGCTGGTACCGCGAAAATTTTAAAAAATTAAATGTAACCGTTATGCAGGTTGCGCCGATGGATGACAAGGGCTTTTTCAACTACGGCTTGAGCGCATCCCATTTAAAGGCGACAATCGAAATTGCTGACGTCGTTATCGTTGAAGTCAATAAGAATATGCCGCGCTGCGTGGACGGCGTTGACGACAGTGTACATATCAACGACGTCGACATGATTATTGAAGGCGACAATCCGCCGGTTGTGCAGCTTGGAGGCGGCGGAGAACTGAGCGATGTCGACAAAGCGGCGGCAAAACTTATCGTTGAAGAAATCCCGAATGGTGCGTGTCTGCAACTGGGAGTCGGCGGAATGCCGAATGCTATCGGTGCGATGATTGCGCAGTCTGACTTAAAAGACTTGGGCGTTCATACAGAAATGTATGTTGATGCGTTTGTCGATATTGCAAAAGCAGGCAAATTGACCGGCGCAAAAAAGGCGATTGATACTGGGCGGCAGGTCTACGCATTCGCGGCCGGAACAAACAAGCTCTATGACTACGTGAACGACAATCCTGCTTGTATGGCGGCGCCCGTATCCTACACGAACGACGCGCGTGTCATTGCGCAAATTGATAACTTTATTTCAATCAACAACGCAATCGACATCGACTTGTTCGGTCAAGTCAACGCAGAAACGTCTGGCGTACGTCATATTTCCGGCGCGGGCGGACAACTTGACTTCGTTTTGGGTGCGTACTTGTCCAAAGGCGGCAAGAGTTTTATCTGCTTTTCGTCAACCTACGACAACAAGGACGGCAGCAAAGCGTCTCGCATTCGTCCGACGCTTGCAGAAGGTTCTGTCGTGACCGACACCCGTGCAAACACCCACTGGGTTGTTACCGAGTACGGCAAAGTCAACTTGAAAGGTATGTCTGCGTGGCAGCGTGCTGAAGCGCTGATTTCTATTGCACATCCTGATTTCCGCGACTCTCTGGTCAAGGATGCAGAAAAACTGGGAATTTGGCGTCGCTCAAACAAACGCTAAAATAATAAAAATGTAATTTAAATAAAGCGCCGACTGAATGCTTATGTGCATCGGCGCTTTTTATTTTTTTGGAAATAGGAAATACGACGAGCGGGTGTACTGAAAAATATCAAGTTTTTTGGTGCAAATTATAAAGTGTAATAGAAATACATCTCTATCAGGCTGTGAGTCACACTGAAAGTCGCCGATTGTTGAATAAGTCTTTTAATTTTATACATGGCAATAAACACAGACGTAACTTTTAATTCTCTTCCTGGAACGGCAAGCGCCGAGCCTTTTGCCAAAATTCAAAATGATTCCCGTCATAAAATCAGGCGCATTCTCGGAATTGATCCGGGACTTGCGTCAACAGGTTTTGGGGTCGTCGATGGCTGCATGAACAAATACCGCATGGTCAGTTACGGTGTCATCGAAACACCGGCGCACACAGAGCATGGCCAGCGTCTCCTCACGATTTACAATCGCCTCCTTGCTGTCATAAACGAGTTCCGTCCCGACGAAGCGTCTATGGAAACACTGTATTTTTCGCGGAACGTATCCAGTGCGATGGGCGTCGCGGAAGCGCGCGGGGTGGCGACGCTCTGTCTTGCGCAAAATGCAATTCCTTTGTTTGAATACAAGCCGAATCAGATAAAAGTTGCCGTTACAGGCGGCGCTCAAGCGGATAAAGCGCTCGTTGAAAAATATGTAAAGCTCATTTTGAATCTCAAAACGGAGCCGAAGCCCGACCACGCCGCCGACGCGCTCGCCGGAGCAGTTACTCATCTTCATTATTCTGTCAGACTTTGATATACTTCGCCCATGTTTAACAGTATTTCCGGTATCGTTACCGGCAAATTCCCCAAACAAATACACATTGACACGCGAGGAATCGAATGGGCAATTACCGTTCCCGATGTCTGCCTCGATGAATTTCCAACAGTCGGACAGGAGACGCGGGTTTTTACATGGCTCAGCCACACGGAAAACGGCATGGACTTGTACGGTTTTGCCCGCAAAGAAGAGCGCGATTTGTTTTTCGATCTGCTGAAAGTTGACGGAATCGGCGCAAAAGGTGCGATAAAAATTATGAGCGGCGTTTCGGCGTCGCAGCTTGTTTCCGCGCTTGATGCAGGAAACCTTGATGTTCTTGAAAAAATCAACGGAATCGGAAAAAAGACCGCCGCAAAGATGATGCTCACTCTCAAAGGAAAGTTGACGCTGCCTCAATCCGGTTCTTCCGTTGCCCAAACATCGCAGGCAGGCGAATACGCAGTTGTTATCGATTCACTTTGTTCGATGGGCTATGAACGCTCTCTCTGTGCCGACGCCGTTTCAAAAATCGTCTTGCAGCTTGCTTCCGATTCATCGTTTGAAAAAAAATCGCGTACTGAAAAAGAAGACATCGTATTCAAAAAATCGCTTGTGGAGATGGCGCAATGAGCTTTTCAAAATCCGGAAACTCATTTGACGCAGGTAATTTTGAGCGTGTTAAAGATGATGAATACACGCATATCGTCCGCTCCGACGAGCCGTTTCCCGATGACGACGACAATGCGGAAAAAGGCGTAAGTTTGCGTCCCAAGCGGCTTTCGGAGTTCATCGGGCAGGATAAAGTTAAAGAAAATTTAAGCGTATTTATAGACGCGGCGCGAAAACGGCGGGAGCCTTTGGATCACCTTTTCCTTATGGGGCCGCCGGGTCTCGGCAAAACGACCGTCGCGCAGATTGCCGCGCATGAACTGGGAGCGGATTTTAAGATTACGAGCGCACCGGTTTTGGAAAAACCCAAGGATTTGGCGGGCATTCTTTCAACAATTTCCGAAGGGACGGTCTTTTTCATCGACGAAATACACCGCCTCAAGCACACGATAGAAGAAATGCTCTACATTGCGATGGAAGATTATGAACTTGACTGGGTAATCGGGCAGGGAGCAGCCGCGCGCACCGTCCGCATTCCCATTCCCAAATTTACGCTTGTCGGTGCGACAACAAAGGCGGGAACCGTCGCAAGTCCTTTGCGAAGCCGGTTCGGAATCATTCAGCGGTTCGATTATTATACAAAAGAGGACTTGTCGGACATTATCCGCCGTTCCGCCGCTCTGCTTGAATGCAGCGTTGATGACGACGCAGCACTTTTGATGGGGCAGTGCGCACGAGGAACGCCCCGTGTCGCCAACCGCGTTTTACGCCGTATGCGGGACTTTGCGCAGGTTGCCGGAAAGCGCAGCATAAGCCTTGACGTTGTTGAAGAAGGCTTAAAGCGTCTTGAAATCGACGGAATGGGACTTGAACGCTACGACAGGGAAATTCTTTTGTCGATTATCAATAATTTTAGCGGCGGGCCGGTCGGAGCGGAAACGCTCGCCATTTCAATCGGAGAATCGCTTGATACGCTTGAAGACTATTACGAGCCGTATTTAATTCAGTGCGGATTTTTGCAGCGCACGCCCAAAGGGCGCATGGTAACGGATAAAGCGTACGCGCATTTGGGCTTAAATCCCCTTTCAAGGAACGATAAAAATGCTGAGGAAAGACTTTTATTTTGATTTACCGGAACAATTGATTGCGCAGGAGCCGTCTAAGATACGAGGAGAAGACAAACTTATGCTTTTAAACCGTGCAAGCGGTGTTGTTGAGCACCATAAAATGGAAGATTTGCCTTCGCTCATCGCACCGGAAACGTTGATGGTATTCAATAATTCTCGCGTGAGACGCGCCCGCTGTTACGCAGTCAAAGAATCTACAGGGAGAAGACAGGAATTCATCTTTTTGAATAAGCGGACTGCACAAGGCGATGAATGGGACGCTCTCGTTCACAACGCAAAAAAGCAAAAGCCCGGAATGCGATACGCATTTCCTGACGGCAGCATCGGAACGATTGTAGAAAAGGCGGGCAACGCCGGAACGGAAATCCGCACGGTGAAATTTGAGATGCCCGTTATGGAAGAATGGTTTGAACGGAACGGGCACATTCCGTTGCCGCCTTATATAAAGCGAGCCGACTGTGCGGAAGACGGAGAGCGCTATCAAAACGTGTACGCCTCCGATACGGGAAGTGCCGCATGTCCGACTGCCGGACTGCATTTTACAAGCGAAATGCTTGAGCGGCTCAAAACGCAGGGAATCGACTTTGCGTGGCTTACGCTCCACGTGGGGCTCGGAACGTTTCTTCCCGTGCGCGAAGACAATATCGAAGACCACAAAATGCACGAAGAAGTTTTTACCGTTCCCGAAGACGCAGCGAAAAAAATCAACCGTGCAAAAAAAGATGGGCGCCCAATCCTTGCAGTCGGCACTACGAGCGTCCGTACGCTTGAATCTGCCGCCGATGAAAACGGAATTGTGCGCTCGGGCGCGGGGGCAACGAGCATTTTTATGTATCCGGGTTTTAAGTTTAAAGTCGTTGACCAAATGTTTACGAACTTTCACACGCCCGAATCTACGCTTCTCATGCTTGTAAGCGCGTTTGCAGGACGCCAAAACATTCTTGCCGCTTACAAAATCGCCGTCGAGCATAAATACCGCTTTTTTTCGTACGGTGATGCGATGTTTATTCGTTAAGGAGGATTATTGCCCCGCTTCCAGTTTTGCAAGTTCTGCCGCGGCAATTTTATCGTTCGGGTAGTATTCAAGCGCGGCGGCAAAATATTTTTGCGCTTCAGCGCGATTACCTTCTTTAAGACAAAGATATCCCAGATTTGAAATGATTTTTTCATCTTCAGGCGCAATTGTAAGCGCTTTGAGGAGCGCCGCTTTTGCTTCCGCCATTCTACCGATTTCCATCAGACAGATTGCCGCTTCGTTATGCGTGTCGGCGTTTGTACCTCCCCCGCACGCAAGCGATGTTTCAAACGCTTTGAGGGCATCCTGCCACCGCTCAAGTTTTCGCAGTCCCCAGCCGAGCAAAAACCACGCATTCCAGACTTTCGGATTTTTTTCAAGAAATGCGCGGATTTCTTTTAGTCCCTTTTCTTCCTGTCCGCCGGAAATAAGCCGATAGGCGTTCAAAAATGCTTGGTCGTCCAAGTTTTCGTTGCCGATACGGTTTATCAATTCCTGCGCGCGCTCCCGCTTATAAATGCCGTTGTCGCCTAATTCCTCGTCGCCCTCGCCGCAGGTAAGCGCAACGTAGGTTTCAAAACAACTCTTCGCCTCGCGGAAATCGTATTGCTTCAAATGATAAAATCCGCAGTTGAAAAAAGCGTCCGGCAACGGCGGCTCCGCATTCATCACTTCTTTGTACAACTGAAATGCGTCGTTGTCGTAAGCGTCCGCGTCTTCATGCAGGCCCGCCTTGCGGTAAGAATCCGCCCGCTGGTCAAAAAAAATTGCCGTATTAAGCGCCGTAACCAGATTGTCCGGTTCCAGCCCCCGCAGCGTCAAAAAAAGTTCTTCAGCAAGTTCCCAATCTTCGTCTTTTGACTTTAAAATCGCCGCCTCCGTCAATTCCTTTTGAATATCGGGACGCGCTTCCTTTATGAGCGAGCGGTAATAATCAAGATGCGGATTGTGCCTGTCGTAGGCAAGAACGGTCAAAATTCCTGCAAGGACTTGCTCCGGCTCAAGCGACTGTAAATCTGCCTTCGCTTCCCCCGCTTTTTTTTGAATCGGCACAGGAATGTCGGAATCGACTTTTACGGTATTAAGAGACAACATAAGTCCATCCGGTAATTTTACAAAGTAGATGGATTCCAACGGACTTGAAGAATTCATAGCGTTTCCTGATTAAGCGGACGTATAAAACTGCTATAAAAAAGGACTTTGCTGCGGAATTTGCAGACCGTTGCGCGCCTTTTCCTTTTCTTCCGCCTCATTCAACATATTTGCAGTCGCCGCTTCTTCCGTTGCGACCGTTTGGTCGGCGCCGTTTTGCAGACGGGAGGACACATCGAGCAAGGATTTGCGGCTCGCCGTAAGGTATTCGTTGATTCTGATTTTATACGCAAGCGGCACTTGATTAACGTCAAACTTTATTCCCGCTTGAATGAGGTCGGTTCTGCCTTCAACATTGCGTGCCGAAACAATCGTTCCTTTCATATCGATTGTTTCGTTCGGCTCGGAAAAAGTGAGACGAAGGGAAATGTCTTTACCTTCGATAAACTTCGCAATTCCCATAATAATAATTTTTGCACCGGAAAACGATATATTCCACAAAATGCACCGGCGCGGAACGTTTTGTATGTACGCAATCGTCTCTTTTTTGTCGAGACCAAGTTTTCTGCTCGTATTTTCGTTGATAAGAATGCGCTCTTCGCTGCGTTTAGTAAAACTGTCATTTGCGGCTAAAAGCGTTCCCAACTTGAAAATAAGGTCGTCCGGCGGACGCTGCGTAAATGTGAGCGTTACAATCGCCAGTTCTCTTGAATTCATATAGGGCGTTACGTTTGTAACGCGGCATGAAACAAAAAATATAAGCGGCTGGTTGTCCTGTTCAAGAAAGCAATACCGTAAACTTACCGGCGGTGCGTCTTTTTGCGTAATTTGCTGAAAAGCGCCTCCCGTTGTCCCGATAATTATTTTTGCCGTCTGAAATGAAGTCGAATTGATGATGCACGGCCATTGCGCTCCTGCGCACTTTACATACACCTGACGCGGGTCAAGGTGGAGCGAGCGCAGTATATCCTTGGTAAAGACAATTTCGTCTTCACGGTACAAGTCATAATAATTATTTATCAGCTGATTTGTTGCGATACTCAATGCCATAACGTAAATTATAATAGTTTATAAACCGCTATTCGTCAATGAACGGAATGTTGTAAAACCTGTAAAACACTTCTTTTTATACAGGGGGACTGGAAAAGCCGCTAAAAAAAATGATGAAAGGAACTGCCTAAAAATATTTTTATTTTATTTCCATATAAGGAATTATACTTTTCCTCGCTCTTAGTGCTTTTGTTTTATTCCCCAAATGACTGCGGGATTTCGGTCAAATTTCATTAAAAGCCGTTTTTGCATGACGCACAACTGCGAAGACGAGCCGCCGTCAAATTCCATCGCGCTGTCCGCTCCGGCGTTTTTGAGAATGACGGCGCAGTCGTAAAACGAAAGATTTTTTCCGGCAAGCAAAAACAGTGTTTTTCCGCCGTCGGCAAGTCCTGCGGCGATTCGATAATCTTTGGACTCTTGAAACGGAATAATGCTGCCCTCATTCAAAATGCCCCAGAATCCTCCGAACGCATATTCCGGTGCGGGAACCTGTGCTTGACAGTCCGCCTGCGATTGAAAAATCCGCGCATACAGTCCCTCCGGCGAAGCGAAAAAGGCAAGCGCGCAATACCCCGCACGCGGTCTGGATACAACGGTTCCATCGATAATGACCAGCCCCGCAGGCTTGACTTTTGCAAATGGCAGCCGGTTTTGCGCGTAAAACGGAACAGTATTGAGTGCGATAAGCGCATTCGTCCGCCTTGCAAAGGTTTTGACGCTTTCCGCGCACCGCCATTCGCCGAAAGCAGGCGCTGCACAGAATTCAAAAGAAGGATTTGACAAGTCGATTTTTACCAGATGGTATTGGACGCCCAGGGGCTTTACACGGATGGAAGTAAGGGAAACGCCCTCGCAGAGGCGCCGCGTATTATCAGCCGCCGAAACGTTATACGGGGAAAAGAGTGCGCTTTCCGCAGAAAAATCTGCTGTCCGGCAGGAAAAAAGGAGCGGCGAAGTTAGTGCGCAAAAAAAGAACAGCCCCGCTATCCAAGCCGGAGCCGTTTTTGCATTTTTAATATGCTGAGCGCGAATCATGTGATTTGCGGTTTTTCTTCATCAGCTTGCGCTGAAGCGTCTTGTTTTTCCGATTAAGAATTGTAGACGGCTTTTCATAATACTCGCGTTTTTTGAACTCGCGGATAATGCCCTCTTTTTCAACCATTCTCTTAAAGCGTTTAATCGCTTTTTCAAGATTCTCGGAATCTTCCACAACAATAGTCGCCATTTTTTTCACCTCCTTTCCACCGGAGTACCGAAAGTGGACGCACTATAACAAATGAGATGGAGAATGACAAGAGTGAAAATAGGCGGCGGTGAGCGGTTACTACATGGTTTACAGATTTTGAGGTGCGCCGCTGACCCTCGTTTTGCCGGGCAGCAAAACGTGCAGCAGGTACCGCCAGTTGGAAACTTGCGGTTTTCCGGCGAGGCAAACAGCGTTTGAGCGTCAAGACTATTTTTATCCTTAATATAAAACTTCGTATACATAAAAAAACTGCGTTCGGTATGAACGCAGTTTTGTGCGCAACTCTGGAATCGAACCAGAGACCCCAAGCGTGTCATGCTTGTACTCTAACCAACTGAGCTAGTCGCGCAAGATGGCTGTACAATATCAAAAAGAGCGTTTGTGGTCAAGCGAGCGCATTTTTTGAAACTGTGCGTAGTTCGTTGAGCCGACGCTTTTCCAGTCAGCCTTTTTCTAATTCCGAATCAATTAAGCCGCATATTTTTTGTTTAAGTTCGATTAACGTCTGTTTTGACACCGGTGAAAAGTCATTTTGCATGATGGGAATTTCTAAAAAAAGTTGGTACGGCATGATTTTGAGCGTTTCGGTGATGTTCTGCAGCACTTCTAACGACGGAAAATTCTTTCCATTTTCGACCGCATTCAAATAATTCGGACTGATGTCGATTGCTTCGGAAAACGAAAGTTGCGAAAAGCCGTTTTGCGTCCGGTAAAAGCGCAGGTTTGTAATAAAAAGTTCTTGAATGTGCGTCATTGTCAAAGCGTACCTATTTTGCACACGAATTAAATCACTGTATTAGATGTTAAAACAACTGTATCGCAGTTGAAAATCAACTGTAATACAGTTACACTACTGCTAATACAGTTGTTTTCCACTGATTTCATGGGAATCCACACTGTAATACCGAATGCGATGCGGAACGCATACGGGCTTTAACATTCGCCGCACGGCGGCAAGGAGTTTTTATGAAATTAAAGAAATTTGCTTCGATTGGTGCGCTGATTGCGCTTTTGGTGAGCGCGGCGTTTATCGCCGGCTGTAAACAGGACGCCAATTCTGATAAGAGCAACGGCGGCGGGAGCAATGAGCCAACACCTTTTACAGGAACGTGGGAACACTCAAACAATGGTGAGAAACTAGTATTTGATTCGTCAAACGTAATCTTTTACCAAAGAGCAAATACGAGTGCAGACTGGGCATCCATCGGAACTTTCCCATATACGTTTTCCGGAGATACGGCGAGGGTTACAGTATACGGCAGGACTTATATATTTGTCGTTTCCGGAAATACATTAACAGCAAAAACTTCTGGGGGGATTGTTACTGGTACATATCATAAAAAATAGTGTACGCCGCCGCCTAACTAATCTATAGGGCGGCGGCATTTTTACCAGCCTACACACGCTTTCGGCATACCAACCGTTCCGCAAGGCGTGTGCAGGCTGCTTTCGTTTTATTGCGCGGCAAGTCTATTAGAAATTAGGAATGGAGAGTTAAGAAACACTGATACCGTTTAACTGCGAGTTTTTCGAGAGAAAAACTCGTACAGGCGGCGCACCGTTTTATCTTTCAAATACCTTTACAACCGCCTGCCGCATTCCGTGTTCGCGCAAGAAGACCTGCGTTTCTTCCAGCGACGGAAGGGCGGGAATTGCGCCGCGGCGCGTTACGCAGAGCGTGGCGGCGGCACAGGCAAAGCGCACATCGGACGCAATTTCGTCTGCTGTAAAAGAAAGCGGATTTTCGCGGCGGGTAAGACGGTAGAGAAGCGCGCCGGTAAAACAGTCGCCTGCTCCGGTTGTGTCGATAACGCGTACGGAAGGAACTGTAACCCGCCCTTCAACCGGCTCGTCAAAGTCAGCGCCGGCGGATTTTGACGCATAATACGCGCCGTCCGCTCCCAGAGTGATAAGCGCAAGACGCGCTCCGCAGTCTAGAATCTTTTTTGCGCCGTCCGTACACGAAATTCCGTCTCCGAAGAGCAAAAATAATTCTTCTTCGCTCATTTTTACGATATCCGAGTACAGCAAAAGACTTTTTAGAATGCCGACTGCGTCGCTCCGCCCGCGCCACAAGACTTTGCGCCAATTCGGGTCGTAAGAAACGAGCGCGCCCGTTTTTTTGACAATTTTTATCGCTTCAAGCGTCGCCGACTTCGCCGGTTCGTCGGTCAAAGAGAGCGAGCCGATATGCAAAATCCGTGAGCGGCACAGGAGATTGGTATCAAGGTTGACTGGAGCCAACTGCGTATCCGCACCGGGATTGCGGCAAAACGAAAAACTACGTTCTCCGCTTTCGTCAATTGTAACGAATGCAAGCGTTGTGTGCTGCGTCTGCGTTGTGCAGAGCCCAGACACGTCAACACCGGCGGCACGCAAAGCCGTGCACGCAGTGCGCCCAAACTCGTCATTTCCGGTCATGCCGATAAACGCGCTCTTCCCGCCGAGTTTGGCAGCCGCTGCAGCGCAGTTTGCCGGAGCGCCGCCGGGGTTTGCTTCAAAAAGATTTATGCCGTCCGCGCTTTTTCCGCAGGGCGTAAAATCTATTAAAATCTCGCCGAGCGCTGTTACGTCAATTTTTGTATTCTGCATATTCATTCTCTCCCCTGGTCCTAAAAGGACGATTCCAGATACGTTTTTAAAAGTTTTTACCCATGCCGACTGCTCAAAAAAAATCTTTCCGCCCTCTTCCGCTTGGAAGTCCCTGATTAGTAAGCCGCTTCAAAACTACAATCGTTCTTTTAGCCAGCGAACTTCATACGCGTCGAGTTCCTGCGGCACATGATTTTTGTAGAATTTGCCGGAAAGTAAATCCACGCTTTCATCCGCCCACGCGCCGGTCGAAAATGACGACGGCGTTTCGGAAAAATTAGCGGCCACATGAATAGTGCCGCGCCGGAATGCAAAAATATGCGGATTCTGCACATCGTAAAAATACACGTCGTTTCCGCCCAAAAGCGGTTCTGCGCCGCGCAGCACAATGAGCCGCCGTAAAAATTGTTCAAATTCCTTTTGCGTTTCGTTTTGCTCGTCAATATTCCAGTAGGTTTTAATCCGGTGCAGCCAGCGGGAGTCGGAATGCTTGTTTGTGTCCTCGTGATAGGAATAATCGTTTAAGACGGCCTTTTCGTCGTTTGCGTACAAAAGAGGAATGCCCGGCAGTGCGAACAAAACCGCGTACATCATTTTTAAGCGGGCAAGCGCCATTTTCCGGAAAAGCGCGTTATTAAGAACTTCCGCCTGCTCAAGACCGGCAAGACTTGCTGCCGTCCCGCAAACACGGCAGTCGCCCGTCTCCGGATTAAACTGGAACGGCTCGCCTTTTGCAAAACTTCCCTTAAATTGACCGGTAAAAAATCTGTTTAAAAATTTACGGTGCGATTTTCCGTTGATTCCGAGAGCGGCTGCGTCTTCGTCGCTGAACGTCCAGCCGATGTCGTCGTGGCAGCGGATAAAGTTGACCCACGCTGCGGACGGCGGAATTGCCCAGCGCCGCTGCAAAGAGTACGTTAAAAGCCGCGTATCGCGCGTTGCTGCCGTTGACCAAAAGAGCGCCATCTGCACGGGATTGTAACTGAGCGCGCACTCTTTTTCGCTGATATACCGCGCCGCGTCGTCGGGATGGACAATCGCTTCGCTTTTAAATTGCAGGGCGGGACAGGCAATGCGCGCAACAAGCCGGAACGCCTGTATGAGCGTGTGCGCTTTGGGCAGGTTTTCGCACGTCGTGTTTTTTTCTTTCCATATAAACGCAAGCGCGTCGAGCCGCAGCACGTCAATTCCGAGATTGGCGATAAAGAGCATTTCCTCACACATGGCAAGAAAAACCTCAGGATTAGAATAATTTAAGTCCCACTGAAAGGAATGAAAGGTTGTCCACACCCATTCGTCTTCTTTTTCAAGATGGGTAAACGAGCCGCGCCGCGCTTCTGGAAAGATTTCGCGTAAACTGCGGTTCCACTCGTCTGCGTCCGCTTTATCTTTGTAGATATAGTAAAAATCTTTAAAACGCGCGTCGCCAGTACGCGCTTTTTTTGCCCACTCGTGCTCATCGCTTGTGTGGTTAAAAACAAAGTCGAGCGCAAGACGGATTTCGTTTTTGTGAAATTCCTCTGCAAGAAAACATAAATCTTCTATTGTACCGAGCGCAGGACGAACTTTGCGGTAACTGCTGACTGCATAGCCGCCGTCGTTTTTACCCGCTGGACAGTCGAACAGAGGCATAAGATGAACGTATTTTATGCCAAGTCCCGTAAGGTAGGGAATTTTTTCCGCCATCGACTTGAGATTTCCGGCAAATAAATCGACGTACAGCGTCATGCCGACGGTATCTTGATTTTGATACCATAATCCGCCGCTTTTGCCGCCGACGGCATCGTCGTCGCTTTGTTTAAGATAGCCGGAACGCTGCATTGCCGCCGTGCGCATAATTTTTTCAAGGCGCGGCATGATTTCGTAAAAATTCCAACGCTCTCCGTATAATTCAAAAAGGCGGGACGTTAATTCACCCATATTTTCTTTTAATTGCTGTTCGTACATGGTTCCTCCCTGTCCGCACCGGCGCCGCTTCTTGCGTTCGGAATAAGTTTGACCTCACGCCGAATCCTTTCAAGGTGTGCAGTCAGCATTTCCAGTCTGCCTGCCGTGCGATGTATGAGGACTATAGTTAAACGCTTTACGCCTTGCAAGGGCGTTTGTGTTTGCCGGATTTGTCTTAAAAACGCCGCGCCGTACTGCCGCGTTCGATAACGGCAAGCGGAATGTGCGCCGTATACGAGCCGCGCTGCGCATCTTGCAGCCGCGAAAGTACCATGTTTGCCGCCAGTCTGCCCGATTCATCAAGATTTTGGCTTACTGATGACAGTTCTAGGTATTTTGCAATGTCGATATTGTCAAATCCGACGAGTTTTATGTCGTCGGGAATGTAAATGCCCTGCTCGTGAGCACAGTGAATAAAACGCGCCGCAACTGCATCGCTTGCGCAAAATACGCCGTCAGGAAGCCGCTCTTGAGAAAGAAAGGCGCGTATGCCTTCATTAAGCGCTTCGCCGCCGCCTTCGCTGATAAAAATGTGATGTTCGGGAATCAGAATACCTTGATTGGCAAAGAAAAACGTAAATCCGCGAAGCCGCTCCTGCGTTGCTGCAACGGCGTACGGCAGAGAAGAACGCTCGCCGACAAAGCCCGGACAATGGACGCCCGCATTAAATAAGTGCCGCGCCGCATTATGTCCGCCCTGTACATTTTGAACGGCAACCGAGTCAAAGCCCGCAACTTCATTTTCCACAAAACAGACGGGAAAAGACGCTGAGCGCAGCAACGTAAGCGATTGTTCGCCGAGGTTTAAACTCAACACGATAAGCGCATCGACTCTCTTCGACGCGGTAAGCGTGCGGATATAGTTTTCTAAATCATCAGCCGCCGTTACTGAATAGAGGACAAGTTCGTAATTTTCCGCTGCAAAGACGTCCGCAATGCCGCGCAGACGTTCCGTAAACGATGATTGTGTAAAAAACGGGGTGATTATTCCGATTTTTTTGTATTGACTGTGCGTACGTGTACGAGAATGGCGTTTTGACCGGGGAAAGTGCAGCAATTCCTTTACTGCGTCCAATCCTTTCCGTCTGCGGTTTAGGCGCCGCTCAGACTTTACTCGCGGCATTCTTGAAATCGTTACGGACGTTTCCTCCGCCGTCTTTATTGCGCTTAAAACCGCGCTCCGCCGTTCGTTCCGCATATCTGTACCTCCGTGCTGCTCTTCTCCGCGGGAACTGCTTTATAGTCTACAATTAAATTTCCGCTTGTCAATAAAATCGTTTTCGTAAGTATGCGCTGCCCGTCCGCACCGCACAAATGCCGCTGAAAAACGCCTCTCAAGCCATAATAACTGCATTGCCGTACCTTTGCAGCCGTTTCATACCCCGCTGAACTCCGTCTCCCTGCGGAGATACTGCAATGAGCGGCACCCCCGTTACGACTCTCAAATATCTTCCTTCCCGCCCCCATTCCCCATTATGCATTCCGCATTACCAATTAAACATTCCCCCTCCCCCGTCTGTACTAATACCCCGTCCTTTTTGTGTCGATATAGTTTTTATGGAAGTGATTAGTTACGTCGGATGCGGGGCAAACCGGTCTTCCGGCTTTTTACATAACGCGGCACGGCTTTTTTCTGCTTCGTTCAAGCGGAAGACGGCAACTGCCGGATTTGAAATAAAACGAAAGCGCCTGTTTTACGGCGGGCAAAACGCAGCGGAACCGCTCCGGAACCGTCGAACTCCTGCGGAAAAAAAAATCCCCCGCAAAAAAATTTTCTTTTCGGCAAAAAAAAACGTTCCCTCAGGTCAAAAGAAGACATATAAAGTTCGTACGATTATTCTTGCACTGAGCGCGGCAGCGCTCGGATGTACGGCGGCATTACTTCTTTCGTCGTATTTTTCCAGTCACACCGGACAGTTAAAACTTGCCTCATCCGCTGAAACTGAACTAGAAATCCTCAATAAGACGATGCAGTCCTTTGCGCTCGATGAAGCGGGTGAATATTCCGACGACGGCACTTTGACCGGTGCGCTTGTTTCGTCGGCGCCGTTTACGCAGCCGGTTACATTTACGACATACAAGGTGCAAAACGGAGACACAATCAGCGGGATTACAAAAAAGTTTGGGCTCAAAAATATTTCGACGCTCATCGGCGTCAATGACATCGACAACGTTCGGCAACTTGGCGCAGGACAAAAACTCAAAATTCCTTCTCTCGACGGATTGACGTATACGGTTCAGGCGGGAAACAGCCTTGCCTCCCTTTCTGCAAAGTTTAACGTCAGCCTTGAAGAACTTTTGGACGTTAACGAGCTGGACTCGGAAACGCTCACTGCAGGACAGCAGCTTTTTATTCCCGGCGCAAAACTCGACTCGCAAAAACTTCAGCAGGCGTTGGGGACGCTTTTTAAAATGCCGCTTTTTGCTCATTACCGAATCTCATCGCGTTTTGGCTATCGCTCAGATCCGTTTACCGGCGCAAGAACTTTTCATACCGGCGTTGATCTCGCCTGCCCTCAAGGAACGCCCGTTGTCTCGGCGGCAAGCGGCTCCGTTTCTTTTGTCGGCTACTCAAATATTTTTGGAAACTACATCATCGTCAAACATGCAAACGGCTACCAAACTCTCTACGGGCACTTATCAAAAATCCTTGCGCGCAAAGGACAGCGCGTCAGTCAAGGCACGCGGATAGGACTTGTCGGCTCCACCGGCTATTCCACTGGTCCCCACCTCCATTTTACGATTTACAAAAACGGTAAACTCGTTGACCCCTTGCGGACAATAAAACGATAGGCGGTTGTTACATGGTTTTAAAGATAGAGCGGAGTACCGCTACCCAAGTTTGCCATTAGCAAACTCGCGGAAAATGGAGTTTTGGCAAGATGTGTGCTGCGAATGTCTTGCGTGGTGTGTTGCAGCAAAGAAAAGTTGTGTCTAGAGAGCGCCTGAAAAAGAAATGACACCTCCAAAACTGCTCTTGAACACCGTTTACTGCGAGTTTTGTTCAGCAAAATCTCGAGCAGGAGGCAACTCCGTTGTATCTTTCAAACTACGTACGCTGCCGTTCCGCCTGCCGCTTCCTCATCACGCATTCCGAATTCCTAATTTTTTTTGTATACTTCCTAGACACATCCGTTCTCAAACGCTCTTTGGCCGGCATAAAAAATTCGTCCTGCCGTCGGGAGTGGAAAATACGCCCTGTCGGTTACTTGAGGCTTGCCCAGTCAAGAAGAGAAAAAAGGAAAGGAACAGCGGCGCCCGCAGGACTGGAAAGGAGGCGCAAATGTCTTTATTGTTTTCACCGGCGCGGATTAAACATCTTGCACTTTCTAGCAGGCTTGTTATGCCGCCGATGGCATCTGCAAAAGCGGACGAGCGCGGTTTTGTTACCGGCGAACTGTGCCGCACTTACGACGAAATGACTGCCGGCAGCGCGGTTGGACTGGTTATAACCGAGCACGCGTATGTCAGTCTCGACGGTAAATTGCGCGCAAGGCAACTTTCTATTGCGGAAGATGACTGTATCGCGGGCTTGAGGCGGCTTACGGACGTCATTCACGGGAACGGGACAAAGACAATCGCGCAGATTACCCACGCGGGAGCCGCCGCCTCCACAGAAATTACCGGCCTCCCCGTTTTGAGTGCGGGCAGCGTGCGGGTACACTGCCGAAGCGGTTCGACCAGTCCCCTGCACATTATGACGCAAAAAGACATCGACAAAACGATTGCCGACTTTGCAGCGGCTGCACGACGGGCAAAAGAAGCGGGATTTGACGGCGCAGAGATTCATTCGGCGCACGGCTATCTTTTGAATCAATTTTATTCGCCGCTTACAAACGACCGCACCGATTCCTACACAGGCAATACGCACACAGGACGAATAAAACTGCATATCGAAATAATCAACGCGGTGCGCGCCGCAGTCGGCAATGATTTTATCCTTGCGCTCAGGCTCGGCGCGTGCGACTATACGGCGGGCGGCACAACGATAGAAGACAGCGTAAAAGCGTGCCGCGTCTTCGCGGAGGCCGGCGTTGACCTGCTGGATATTTCCGGCGGCCTTTTAGGCTTTTCTAATCCCTTTTCAACTGAAGAAGGCTGGTTTAAGGACATTTCGACAGCCGTAAAACATGCGGTTTCCGTACCTGTTATCCTCACCGGAGGAATTGTAACGCCCGCCGCCGCAGAAAACCTGCTCCAAACCGGAGCCGCAGATTTTATCGGCGTAGGCAGAGCGGGAGGATGCTGTAAGAATTGGAAGACTTAACGGTGTTCCCCTCCCTCTTGAATTTGTCTGCAAAAGTCGCGGGGGAAACACGACAGAGGGAAAGGCGCAGGACAGGCGGTAAAAACGATAGATGAAAGACGCAGCGGCGCTTCCGCCCGCACGAAAATATCCATACGCCTCAATACGTGAGGATATTCTCGCAGATGAATGGAGTTTTGCGGGTGCCGTTGTCGGGAAGTTGTATTTTCCGGCAGAGAGTTTTTTCACAGGGCAGAGGAAACATCATTGCCTGATGGCAATAATTACTAACATTCGCAAATGTCGTTCTTTTGCGAGTGTATCCACGTTAGTTCGTGTTTATTGTAATTCAAGTGAACGACGCGGCTGTTCGGGAGAGCGGCAAATTTTTGTATCAAAAGCCAGTCCGTCTTTCCCTGCATTTTGATAGTGCATATCATGTTTGCGCCAACTCCGCATTGAAGCAGCCGCATAACCCATTCGTAAAGTCGTTCGGGATAGCAGATAACGTCGCTCAAAATCCAATCGCATTCGCCGATTGCCTCCAGCGGAAGTGTAAAAGCGTCGTGCGCGGTAAAACGAACAAGCGGATTTTCCATCAGGTCAGGGGCAAGGGGACTGCGGTCTACGGCATGAACAGCCGCGCCGAGTTTGGTCAAAACCCACGTCCAGCCGCCGGGACTTGCGCCCGCTTCAAAACAACGCGAAACAGCGGACGGCAGAGGCTCTCCCGTCAAAAGGTGCATTACAGTCAAACTTTCCTGCAATTTTAAGTACGCCCTGCTCGGAGGATTTTCGCGGTCTTCGACAAAACGCAGGTCTCCCGCCGGTAAAAAACTATTTGTTTCGGCAGAGCACAGCGCCGTTTTTTCATCGAGCAGCGTCCACAGTCCCATCGGTGTCTGCGGAATCGAAACAAGAAAGGAGCGCGGTTTTAAGTTGACATAGGGCAATTTTTCTTGAATGAGCGCCGCGCGTCTAAAACACGTGAATTGATAGGGCGCCCAGTTACGCTGAACGGAGCGCAGCGCATTTGCGCAGTCCCCGATTGACTGAAAATGCAGACGCATTGGCGCTTTCATCATGCACTTTGCCCAATACGGAGCCGTGTCGTCTAACATCTTGCGCGGAAAGTCCGAAAAATACAACAAATCGCCGTAAACTGCCGTCGGAGCCGAATAAAAATGCAGCCGCTCGCGTAATTCCTCACGTAAAAAGGGCACAGAATTGGGAAAGGCAAGAAAAGCCGCGCCTTCAAGCGGAAAAAAATCACCCCCGCTCATATCTATTTTATTAAAATCGACGAAGAATCCGAAATCTCGTTTTCAATCGATTCCTCTTTTTTATCTTCGCCGAGCCGCGCAACATAGTCGCAAAAGCGCGCCGAGTCCTTTGACGGCAAAAGTTTAAATCCTATTTCAGTTACGCCGCCTTCAATTTTTATCCACTGCGCATGACAGAGCACGCAAAACGAGCCTTCCGACGCCGCGCGCGCAAACGTTATCGCCGCCTCGTAGTCGCGTTCAAAGTCCGCTTCGACCGGAAAAAGATAGTGCGCCTTAAATCCGCCTGCACTCACGTTGTCGAGACTGCCCGGAAGCGCGCATAATCCGGCTATCGCAATTCTGCCGACGTCGTTAAAACGGGCTGCCCCTCGTACATTTGTACTCATGCGGCGGAGTATATTGGCAATCTCTCTGTTTTACAACACGGAAGAAAAAATACACAAAGGGGGAAGTCTCCCCCTCGCTCCAAAGCCTCAGGCTTTTACGCTGCCTCTTCCAGCGGGGGCTTCCCCCGCAGCGCCCCCTTGTAAACGATTTTCACACAGCAAAAAAGCACTTCCTTCCTTTCCTGTCCCGAATAGGTTTACCAAGATTGCATAAAATGCTTAAAGCCGGAATGCTTCATAGTGCCTGTAGAACTCCATTTCTCTGCAAAATTATCTATAGACCCGTAGAGTGTGAATATTCTCGTGCGGACGATAACTCCGATTTTTGCGCGTTTTGTCATCCGGCAAAACGCGGGTGAGCGGCACTACGCTAAATCTGCAAACTACGTAATAACCGTTCACCGCTGTCCACGCATTTTGCTGTTGCCTTGCCGCAGTCCCATCGCTATATTATCGAAAGATTATATTTTACGAGGTGTATATGGCAAAGGAACTGGAAACAAAATTGAATTTGTATCTTGCAAATCAGATGGTCGATTATGTAAAAAAACATAATCTGCATTGGAACTTAAAAGGCAACTCTTTTTTTACGCTTCATCCGAAACTGGAGGAATTATACGACGAATCGAATGACATTATCGACGATGTTGCAGAGCGAATTCTTGCGCTCGGCGGCAATCCCGTATCAAGTATGAAAGGTGCGCTCGCAATTGCGACGATTAAAGAACTTGAAGACGGTCCAAAAACGACTGAGCAGACGACAGCGGCGCTCATCTCCGACACTGACTACTGGATTAAGGATACAAAGGAGATTGTCGCGCTTGCCGATAAAGCGGGCGACGGCGTTACCGCAGATATGTTCAACGATTACCTCAAGAACTACGAAAAACTTGCGTGGATGCTGAAAGCGTATAACAGTTAATGATTGATGGACGCAGTGGAGCGGCGGACGGTAAAAGATAGTTTGCTAGATGTAATGCGCTGCCGTCCGCTGTAAGTTTTTTGCAAGAACTTGCGATAAACGGCGTTAAGAAAGACGCGGCATTGCAGAAACCAGCGGTGCCGTACAGCCAAAAGAAAAAAGGCTTTGTCCGTGAGGGCAAAGCCTTTTTTAAGCGTTTAAGCGCAGAAAATTAGAAACTGTATTTAACGCTCATATTGATTTTGTGGTGTAAAGTATCTTCCTCTTCTTTGCCGTCATTTGTTTGTGCGTAGAGCCTGTAGTCAGCATTGAACGAGAAATTTTTATATGTTGTTTCTACGCCGACCAGCCAGCCGGTTGTTTTCGTTTCTGTCGTCGTTTCTACTGCTGTAGTGATGTTATCAACCTCTTTTGCAGACGAGCCGATAAAGCCGGTTCTGGCTTGAAACCAATCGATGGGGTTAGTAATAAGTCCTATGCCGAATTCATAGGTATTTTTGTCTTTTGACCGCCATTTATCTATGAGGTTTGCTTTTGCAATTTCGGTGTTCAAGACAAAATTCGTGTAGAGACCGGAATTGATGCCGGGCTTTAAGAAGTTGAATACATTAAATACGACTTCCGCATTCAGTTCGTTGTCTATAGTTTTGTAGCGAACTTCTTTGTCTACCTTGTTTTGTTGGTCGGCAAAAAAGTTAAAGTCATCAGAAAGACTTACAAGCAGAAGGGAATCCGAGAAGTTGTATGTTACTTCTGGTTTAAGACGCATTCCGATGCCGAGTATAGAGAACTGTCTTCCGATACTCTCTGTCTGGTATCCCATTTTTACTAAATACGCAACATCCAGTCCAAGATTAAGTCCAGATATAACATTTTCCGCCGCTAAACCAGTACCGATACCGAACGTCTGTCCAGTAAAAGATAGTTGTTCATTTATGTTAATGCCACCATTTTTATACTGCACATATGGGGTAAGGAACAAATTATCCAAAAGGCGAATTTTTACGCCGCCTTTAATATCGAAAGGCAAAAAGCTATCGACTGCTGCAAACTCACGTGTTTCCTTTTTCGTATTGCTTTTTACTTCCGTGTCTTTTGTCAGAGACACTTCAACATCAAACGCCGGGGAAAAACGAGATTCCATTTCTCCTTCCGCCGCAAAAGCCATTCCGCACGCCGCAAAAATAAGCGCCGCGCCCAAAAGTTTTTTCATATAAAACTCCTTTTGCAAGAATACGCAGCAAGTGCCGCACATTCCCGCCAACAATAATTTTCGCATTTTATCCCCCCCCCCCCCCCATGAGTGTCAAGTAAATTGAGAAAAATTATCAAGCAGGTCGGCGCGGACGCGGCGAACGATAAAAACATAGTTTGACAGATGAAATTGAGTTTCCGTATACATACGATTATCCATACCCTTCAGGACTATAAATAATCGCACAAGATACCGGCAGGAAAACATTGAACGGAAAAAACTGTTTGAAAGACATAATAGAGTTTCCGCTTACCTGCGGTTGCTACACAGCAAAAACGATGAAAATGAACTTTGGAAAATTGAAGGTTCCGGCAGCGGTCATATACAGCGGAGGGGAAAGAGTGTGAATACACTAGCAAAGTAATGAAATGCAGAGACTGGCTATGAAACTTTCGCGGGTATAAAAAAAGCGCTGCCTAAACACGTTTTCATATAAAACGATGTTTTCGGCGGCGCTTTTTTAACGGAATATTGTCGTCGTATAAATACGTCCTTGAAGTGCCGTGTCCGCAAGTTTTGCACTTCACAATCTCGTGCAGGCGAAAAACCTATTAACCCCTCCGCACGAATAAAGTTCTCCCTATCCGAAAAACTTGGGAGAACGGTATGTAACTATCGCTTTCAAATTCCGGCTCAACCGCTCGACAATCTCGTACGGGAGGCGGGGTGGGCGGTTATTATGCGGTTTTCATAGAACGGAATGCCGCTCACCCCCGTTTTACGAGACAGCAAAACATGTTGTAAAACGGAAGCACCGCCCGCAGAGCGCTACGCGCTTTGCTCAATTTTCAGCATATCGCTGAGTTCGATATTACCGTGCGCATGGACAACCTCTTGTGTTATCTGGAGCGACTTTTGTCCCTTGATACTCGGAATTTCGTACATGATGTCGGTCAAAAGTTTTTCTACGATGGAGCGAAGTCCGCGCGCACCGGTTTTTTGCCGAATCGCTTCGTCGGCAATTTCTTCAATCGCTTCGTCGGTAAACGAAAGTTCAACATCGTCAAGTTTAAACGAAGTTTGAAACTGCTTAACGATTGCGTTTTTCGGCACCGTCAAAATCGACACTAAATCTTCTTTTGTAAGCTCTTTGAGCGCGACCGTAACCGGCATACGTCCGATAAGTTCAGGGATTATGCCGAATTTTACCAAATCGTCAGGCGTACACAGATTCAAAAGGTTCATGCGCTCCTCTTCCGTAATCTGCCCTACGTTTGAGCCAAATCCCATTGCACGTTCCGACGTTCGCTGCTCGATAATTTTTTCAAGCCCCACAAATGCGCCGCCGAGGATAAACAAAATATTCGTCGTGTCTATGCTGAGCATTTCCTGATTGGGGTGCTTGCGTCCTCCCTGCGGCGGAACATTTGCAGTCGTGCCCTCAATGATTTTAAGAAGCGCCTGCTGTACGCCTTCACCGGAGACATCGCGTGTAATCGACGTGTTTTCGCTTTTGCGCGAGATTTTGTCGATTTCATCAATAAAGATAATGCCGCGTTCGGCAGCCGCAATGTTTCCGTCAGCAGCGTTGATAAGTTTCAAAAGAACGTTTTCCACGTCCTCGCCGACGTAGCCTGCTTCCGTAAGCGTCGTTGCGTCGGCAATCGCAAAAGGAACTTTGAGTTTTTGCGCAAGCGTTTTTGCAAGAAGCGTCTTCCCGGAACCCGTCGGACCGATTAAAAGCACGTTCGACTTTTCAATCTGCACGTCATCGTCGCCTTTTATCGCTTTTTGCATCGACATTCGCTTGTAGTGATTGTAAACGGCAACCGAGAGGACTTTTTTCGCTCTGTCCTGTCCGATGACGTATTCGTCGAGATATTCTTTAAATTCCTTGGGCGTGGGAACGGCATTCAATTCAATGGGCGAAAGTTCTCCGTCCTCCTGTTCCAAAATGCTTTTGCAGATATTAAGGCAGTTTGAACAAATATGGACGCTGCCTGCCGAGTTTGAAACGAGTTTCCGCGTCGCGTCTCCCGGTTTTCCGCAAAACGAACAAAATATCGGTCCTTTTCCAAACGGCTTCATTATTTTTTCCCCTCACGTCTGTAGACGTTATCAATAATTCCGTACGCCAAAGCGTCGTCGGCGGACATATAAAAGTCCCTTTCCAAGTCCTTTGCCACTGTCTCGGCGCTTTTTCCGGTGTTCGCCGCAAAATAATCAATCATCAATTTTTTTAAGCGCAGGATTTCTTTTGCCTGAATGGAAATGTCGCTTTCCTGTCCCTGTACGCCGCCCCACGGCTGATGAATCATCACACGGGAGGAAGGCAGCGCGTACCGCTTTCCTTTTGTGCCGCCCGCAAGTAAAAACGCGCCCATGCTCGCCGCCTGCCCAAGACAGATTGTCTGCACCGGACATTTGACGTACTGCATAGTGTCGTAAATCGCAAGTCCTGCCGTAACCGAACCGCCCGGCGAATTGATGTATACGCTGATGTCTTTGTCGGGGTTTTCCGACTCAAGGAACAAAATCTGCGCAACGACTAAATCCGCCGTTTCGTCCCGTATTTCTCCGTCCACGAATACAATTCTGTCTTTTAAAAGACGCGAATAAATATCGTAGGAGCGTTCTCCGCTTCCGCTTTTTTCGATAACGAAAGGAACCAAAGAATGCATTTTTTCATTCATAACTCTAAAATCCTCATAAAATCTTTGTCTGCAATAAACCTGTTCGATACGTTGCTGCCGAACAAGTTTAATATAACGATACGGTTTAAACGTCGTCAAAAAAAGGAATGCGCGTTTTGAGCGCATTCCTCGTAAGCGTCAACGAGCGGCAAATAACTCCGCAAACGTCATTTTATCGCCTTTTTCAACTTTGATTTCTTTATAAAGCGTCTCGTAGAGCTTTTGTTCTTTTGTATCGTCAATCAAATATTCTTTTGAGCGCGGATCTTCGTAGTGTTTTTTTACTTCATCGACCGTAATGCCGCCCTCTTCGGCAATTTCCTTGTACCGATCTTCAATTTCATCGGGCGTTACAGAAATATTGCGCTCTTTCAAAAGCGCATCAACGATGATTCGGGTTTTCAGCATTTTTTCGCTGTCGCCTGTCCATTCATTGAGCATGGCTTCTTTTGTCTGACCGGAAGACGTTACCATGCGCTCAAGCTGCTCCGGCGTCGTCTGAAGCTGCTGAGCCATCATGCGCCAGCGCCCGTCAAGTTCCGCCGCAAGCATAGAAGCCGGAATCTCAAAATTATTTTTTTCGACAAGCTGCTCAAGAAGCGAATTGTTTTTGAGTTCGGCAATTTTGCGTTTTTTTGCATTTTCCATATTGCGCGCAATGTCCTTTTTCATGTCATCAAGCGTTTTGTATTTTTCGCTGACGTCCTGCGCAAGTTCGTCATCAATTGCAGGAAGATTGCGAATTTTAATTGCCGTAACCGTTACGCTGATTTTTTTTGTCTTTCCGGCAAGGTCTGCGTCTTTTTCATCGTTCGGATACGTTTTTACGATTTGCTTTGTCTCGCCCTTTTTCATTCCGGTGATTTCATCGTCGATTTTGTAAATATTTTCGCCGCTCCCGACTGTAAATACAAAGTCCTGCCGCTTAGAGCCTTCAATTTCTTTGCCGGTATCGTCAAGTTCGCTGTAATTGATTGTTACAATGTTGCCTTTTTCGACGCTTTCGCCGTCTTTTTTATCCATGACGACTGCATTGCGCTCCTGCACCGCTTTTAATTCTTCTTGAATCTCCGTATCGCCGATTGTAACCTGCGGCTCTTTAACCGTAATGCCGGAAAAATCTTTGACGGCAACTTTTGGGAACACGTCGTATATAACTTCGTACGAAAAATCTTTGTTCACGTCGAATTCGGGCGCTTTGTCCATGACCGGCTGCGCATACGGCAGAGGACGGTTTTCCGTTTCTTTTTCAAATATTTCATTGAGAGACTTATCGACAAGTTCGTTCATTGCGTCCGCTTTCAGCGCGTCTCCAAATTTGCGCTCAAGCACATTGACCGGAACGTGTCCTTTGCGAAAGCCGGGAATCTGGGCGATTTTAACATATTTTGCCGTTATTGCGCCGTATACGTCCTGCACATCTTTTTTGGCGACCGTTACCGATAATTTTACGGATGATTTTTCAAGACCGGTGAATTCTTTTGTGAGTTTCAAGCTAAAGCTCCTAATAAAAGTATTGCGTTTTGTTTTGAGTAAAAAAAAGCGATTCAGATTGCCCTGAATCGCTTCTTGTTATAGCGGAAAACGGGAGTCGGACCCGCGACATCCACCTTGGCAAGGTGGCGCTCTACCACTGAGCTATTTCCGCA